>JAXGTM010000025.1:0-17043 GCA_040774925.1 Atribacterota bacterium
ATGGGTAGAGTCTTTTCAAAAATATGGTTTAACAATGGAATTCTATGCTAGTAGGAATAGAGAAAAAGATGAGATTTTGCCATGGGACTTAATAGATTCCGGAGTTAAAAAACAGTATTTATGGAAAGAATGGGAAAAAGCTTTTAATGAGATTTATACCGAAGATTGCAGAAATTACTCATGCAATAATTGTGGATTAGAAAAGGTATGTTTCCCTGACAAAAAATAAATATGAGCAATTGTGAAAACCATATTCATTAATTATTACTGAAATTGAAAGAGTGTTAGTTGTTATGAGTTATAACTACTATTTAATTTACCAGAAAAAAGATTTTTTAAAATTTATTTCACACCTTGATTTAAGTTTATTATTTAGAAGATTATTGTTAAGAGCACAAATGCCAGTAGAAATTACTCAGGGATATAATCCAAGAATAAGAATGTCTTTTTGTCCTGCATTGTCTCTAGGTATAGAAGGCTGGGGAGAAGTTATGGAGCTAACTTTAACCGAATCATTACCAGAAGAAGAAATAAAAAAAAGAATTAATAATGTTGCTCCAATCGGATTAAACATAGAAAGAGTAGAAAAGGTTTTAAATAAAAGAAATAGTCTTAGCAAGATACTTAAATATGCTACATATTTGATAATCCTCTCCTTTTCTAATACAACGGAAGAAAAAAAAGTTTTAGAACATTATAAAAAAATGAAATTATCAATTAAAAATATTTTAGAACAAGACGTAGTAAAAGTTAAAAAAGAGTCCGAAAAAGGAATTAGATATATAGATATACGTCCTTTTATTTATAATATTAACATTTTACCTGAAAATGAGGATAATAAAATATCTATTCAATTAACCCTTAATATGGTATCAGGACATAGCATTAACCCTGTGCTAATAATCGAAAAGATATTAGAATATGCTGATAATAATAAAGAAATTTATATTATTGAAGAAATTATTAGAGAAAATTTTATTCTACAAAATAATAAAAGTTAACAGAGTTATTTCTTAACACATATTTTTAATTACAACCCTTCTTTTTGTATTTAAGAAGGATTTCGGAATTAAGTAGTTACATAGGAAAAAAGTTTTTAAAGGAAGGTACCTCCTTAATTATGGAGTATAGAGCTAAACAGGTAATAATTGATTGCGGTCTAAGCGAAGAACGAATTGCTATATTAGAGAATAATAAATTAGTAGAAATATATATTGAGCGATTAGAGGATAAAAAAATTATTGGTAATATATATAAGGGTAAAGTTATGAATATTTTACCTGGCATTGAGGCTGCATTTGTAGATATAGGAATTGATAGAAATGCCTTTTTACATCTGAATGATGTTATCCAATCTTCTAATCGTAAAAATGAGAAAGATATAGATGTAGATAAACTAATTAAAATTGGACAAGAGATAGATTTCCAGGTGGTTAAAGAAGCTATTATGCCGAAGGGTGCAAAAGTTACTACAAACATAAGTTTGCCAGGACGTTATCTCGTATTAATGCCCAACAATAATACCATTGCTGTTTCTAGAAGAATTGAGCAAGAAGAAGAAAAAGATAGATTAAAGAAGATCGTTCAAAAAATCAAGAAAAATGAATATGGTTTTATTGTCAGGACCGCTGCTATTGGAAAAAAAGAGGATGAATTGCTTCCAGATATGGAGTTTCTTATTCGTTTGTGGGAAAAAATCCAAAAGAGAAGTCGAAGAGCAAAAGCACCGCTTTTATTGCACGAAGACTTAAGTTTAACATACCGTGTCATAAGAGATTTATTTGTAGAAGATATAGATGAATTTATTGTTAATTCAGAAGAAGGGTATGAAAAAATTATAAATTATCTTGATACGTTATTTTTATTGGAACTGAAACCCAGGGTATCTTACTATGAAGATGATAAGCCAATATTTGAAGCTTATAATATTGAAAAAGAGATTAATAAAGCATTAGAAAAGAAGATTTGGTTAAAATGCGGAGGTTATATCGTTTTTGATGAAGTTGAAGCTCTGACTGTCATTGATGTTAACACCGGTAAATTTGTCGGCGGAAAAAAAATGCGGGACACAATATTAAAAACTAATTTACAGGCAGCAGAAGAAATTGCCAGGCAATTGCGGCTAAGAGATATTGGAGGGATTATAGTAATAGATTTTATTGATATGGATAACAAAGAAGATAAAGAAAAAGTTATCAACAAGTTAGAAATTGAACTAAAGAAAGATAGGGTTAAATCCAATATAGTTCAAACTACAGAATTGGGTTTAGTCGAAATGACCCGAAAACGTTCTAAGAGAGACCTTGATTCCTTATTGAGAACATCATGTCCGTATTGTTCTGGTAATGGTCGCATTCTATCACCAGAAACTGTTAGTAATCAGGTAGTTCACAAATTAGAAGATTTAAGTAAGAATTCTAAAGCCGAAGCAATTATATTAGGAGTGAGTCCTGAAGTTGAAGAAGCCCTTTCTGGAGTGAAAATGTTATTAATTAAGCAATTAGAAAGAGAATATAAAAAGAATATTTATATTAAAATATCTCCAAATCTTCATATTGAAAAGATTAAAGTTATTGCAGTAGGAAAGAAAAAAGATATTAAGAAGATTTTAAAAGTATTACAAGATTAACTTTTACAGGGTTGTTTATAGTTTCACGATTTAAATTAATTTGACAGCCTAAATCATATATGGTAGATTTTATAAGTTAAAGACGCACTGAAAAGGTTAAAAAAGCTTTAGCTACCTTCACAGGCGATTTATTATAGGAGGAGTTAGCAAACATGTATGCTATAATGGCAACGGGAGGGAAACAATATCTGGTTAAAGAAGGAGACATTATAAGGATCGAAAAATTGGAACTAAATGAAGGAGAAAAAGTCACTTTTGATCAGATATTGATGTTAGAAAAAGATGGTAAATACTTTTTTGGTCAACCATCGATTCAGGATAGTTTTGTTGAAGCTAAAATATTAAGACATGGAAAAGCTAAAAAAATAATTGTTTTAAAATATAAGCCCAAAAAAAGATATGAAAAAAAGACCGGTCATCGACAATTATTTACTGAAATTAAAATTGAAAAAATAACTAGTTCCTAGTTAATGCTTAATGAAAAGTTATGGTAAGCGAGGTGATATTGAATGGCTCAAAAAAAGGGTCAAGGTTCTGCGAAAAATGGACGGGATAGCATTTCTAAAAGGCTTGGTGTTAAAAGATATGGTGGGCAATATGTTCGTAGTGGAAACATTATTGTGAGGCAAAGAGGAACTAAAATACTTCCAGGAAAAAATGTTGGCAGAGGTAGAGATGATACTCTCTTTGCTCTTATTGACGGATATGTAACTTTTAACACAGTAGGGAAAAATAGAAAACAAGTATCTATTATTTCCTGAATTATATCGCATATAATATGATTAATAAAAAGGTCTTCTGAGTTTCAAGATTCAGAAGACCTTTTTATTAATAAAATAATATTCATTTTAGCAATTTCTCAAATATAAATTAAAATTCTTAAAACTTAACATTTATATTTTCAAAACAAAAATAAGAAATAATTCTATCCATAGTTTTAAAAATACTCTTCATAAAAACTAAATATTAAGCAATAACATAACAATTATTGTTGGTTGTTGCCAAAAGATGAAAACTAATTTATAATTACGCATGGTTTATTTTCTTCCAAGAAATTTCTATAATAAAAAGCTAACTTAAGCCCAAAAAAGGTAAAAAAATTTATGTTTATTGATGAAGCAATTGTTTACATTGAAGCTGGAAATGGTGGGAATGGCTGTGTAAGTTTTCGGAGAGAGAAGTTCATCCCTAAAGGAGGACCTGATGGTGGTAACGGAGGAAGGGGAGGAAATATTATTTTTCAAGCTGACCCGCAAAAAAAAACCTTAATAGATTATTATAGAAACCCGCATCAAAAAGCTGAAAATGGTAAAGGTGGCAGTGGCAGCAAAAAAAATGGTAAAAACGGCACAGATTTATATCTAAAAGTACCTGTCGGTACCATTATAGAAGATGTGGGAAATGGAATTATTTTGGCAGATTTAGACCAATCAGAAAAAATGATATTAGTAGCTAAAGGAGGTTTAGGGGGAAAGGGTAATTTCCATTTCAAGAATTCAGTACAACGAGCCCCTAAATTTGCACAAAAAGGTGAAATTGGAGAAAAGAAGACTATTAGATTGAATTTAAAATTAATAGCTGATGCAGCGTTAATTGGATTTCCTAATGTTGGAAAATCAACAATCTTAACGAAGATATCTGCTGCAAAGCCTAAAATTGCTGATTATCCATTTACAACTTTAAAACCTTATTTAGGAATTGTTGGGATTGATGGGTGTAAACAGATTATTGTGGCAGACATACCTGGATTGATTGAAGGGGCTTCAAAGGGAGTTGGATTGGGGATTCAATTTTTAAAACACATTGAAAGAACAAAGATGCTGATTCATGTTATTGATGGAACGAGTATTTCTATACAAGATATTTATAAAAAATATAACATAATTAGAAATGAATTGAAAGAGTTTTCAGTTTCACTTTATGAAAAACCTGAATTAATTGTTTTAAACAAATGTGATATTCCTGATGTAAGAGACAAAAAGGATTCAATAAAAAAAGTATTTTCTAAAAAAGACAAAAAATTACATTTCATTTCAGCCATTACAGGTGAAGGTCTTGATGAACTTATTGAACTAATTTTTAACACTATCGAACTAATTGATAAAAATAAAAAAAAGGAATTAGAACAAAATACAAATTTATTAAGCAATATTACTCATTACCAGTATAGACCACTATTTAGTATTAAGCAGGATAAAGGTTTATTTATAATAGAAGGGGATAAAATAGAAAAACTGGCACACCAATTTGACCTTGATAATCCTCAAGCTCTCAAATATTTTCATGAAAAATTAAAAAGTCTAAGGGTTGAAAAAGCTCTGATAAAAAAAGGAGCAAAAGAGGGTGATATTGTAAAAATTGGGGAAAAAGAATTTTACTTTTTGCCATAAACAAGATATGATATTATGTAAAATAAAACTGAACATATATTTTCAATTTAATATTCAATAAATCCCCACAATATTAGTAAAAATAAGGAAAATACACAAAACTACTTTTATATTGGTGAAGATAAGTATGATATTTACAAACAAATATAAATGCCTAAAGTATTTAAATGGAAAAACGTATAGTAAATTAATTGCTAATCGTTTAATATTTCTTTTTTTAACTTTATTTCTTTTTTTTACGTTGTACGCCCCTATTTCTACAGCTTCGACACAAAGAGTTTTAATTTATACTTTTGATAATCTTACAGGTAACGATAATTGGAATTGGATAGAAAAGGCATTTCCCGATTTGCTTAATCAAACCTTTTCCTTACTAGATTTAGATTCAATAGAATGGATTTTCTATGACAAAAATGATGATTTGACGGATAACGGTTTATTTCAAGGGTTAGCTGAAGAAAAGGACTTAAATTTGTTTCATTTATTAAATGATTCACTGAATGCTGATATGATTTTTTCTGGTTATTTTTCAACCAGGAGTAGGGAGTTGCTTACATTTAACTTAGTCATGTTTCAAGCAGAAATAGATCAATTATTCGAGTTTCGGGAAATTACTATAATACCTGAGGATTTAATCTTTTTAAAAGAGGAGATTGCCACTTTAATTCTGAATGAGTTGAATGTTTTTATTGATGATAACATTAACAATATTTTAAAAAAGAATATTACTACTTCATCAGCTGCATTAAAATACTACTACCAGGCTATGAAATTTAAAAATGAGGCTATTTTAGAATACAAAGGAATCGACTTTCCTAGCAAACCTTTATGGTCTAAGGCAATCGATTATGGAGAAAAAGCTGTTTTAGAAGATCCTTTTTTTGCAGAAGCTTATTATTTATTATCACAAATATATGAAAGAACTAAATGGACTTATTTAGAGATAACAAATCTTGAAAAATATATAAATACAGCAAAGAATAATTCAAATATTAGTATTAGCCATCAAATGTTATCTGATGCATTGTATCGCTTAGCATATTCTGAATATTCTAAAGAGAATATAGCTTCTTCAATAGAATATCTGGAAGATTCTGTTTTCTATCTTGCAAGCAACATAAGAGCAAGAGAATTGTTGATGAAGTGTTATTATGAAACTGGTCAAATATCCAAGGCCCTAGAGCAGGCAGAAGAAATAAAAAAATATGAACCAAAAAATGATGATATTGAATGGTTTTTCAAGCAATACCAACGAGCCGAAATACATGGGAAAGAAGCTTACGAACTGTATGTTGCTGGTTATAGAGCTTATAGTAATAAGAAATGGCAGGAAGCCATAAAGCTATTGTCTCAATCAATTAACATAAATAAGGAATTTAAAG
The DNA here is from genome assembly GCA_040774925.1 of Atribacterota bacterium. GTDB lineage: Bacteria > Atribacterota > Phoenicimicrobiia > Phoenicimicrobiales > Stramentimicrobiaceae > Stramentimicrobium. Next base: position 6,402 of record JAXGTM010000025.1, read on the forward strand.
AAGCTTATTATTTTTTAGGGCTAAGCTATTATCAGTTTGGAGATTTGGATAACGCAATTAGATATCTGGAAGAAACCATTAGAATTGATCCTTTTGACAATAATGCCAGAATATATTTGAACAAGGCAATAGAAGAAAAAGAATTTGGCAGGGAAGCTGTTTGGATTTTTAATCAGGGGTACAAGCATTATGTGTATGGCGAATACGAAGAAGCGCTGGGAAAATTTAAAGAATCTGCTCAAAAAAATCCAAAATATGAAAAAACTCGTATTTTTCTAATGCGAACTTATTTCCATTTAAATCAAATGGATGATTATCTAAAAGAGAGAGAAAAAATTGGAGGGAATTCGTTATTTGATATCGATTGGGAAAAAGAATATTATCAATTGTCGTATAATTACTATTCCTTGGGTGATTATGTCTCAGCATTGGACAAATTGAGTGAAGTGATAGCTGTTAATCCCGATTACCTGGAAGCAAGGTTTCTTATAGCGGAAACTTTATATCGTTTGGAAAAATACGAGGATGCGAACCAGCATTACAAATATATAATTAATAATTATATTGATAGTGAGTTTTATCAAAATGCTTTATTAGGAAGTGGCTGGTGTTCTTATTTATTGGAAGATTATAATTACGCAGAAATGGTGTTGGAACTACTTATAAAGAATTACCCCAGAAGTACACTATATTTGGAAGGAGTTTATAAACTCGGAAGAGTATATTTTAAACAAAAGAAATACCTAAATGTAATAAACCTTTATGAAAAAATTTTAGACCTTGATATATCTCCGTTTGATGAATATGATATTAAATTTGTTTTGGGGGAATCTTATTTTTGGGAAAATTTATTTGATAAAGCTAAAAAACATTTTGATGATATTATCAGAAATAATTCCGGTTTTGAATTAATAAATGAAACAAAATATTACTATAGTTTTATACTCTACAAGGAGGGCAATTATCAGGAATCAAGAAATATTTTGGAAGAATTGTTAAAAAAAGAAAGCAATATTAAAAATGATTCCTTATATCTCTTAGCCAGAGTGTTACTCGAACAAAAAGAATATGATAAAGTGATTGAAATAAATAGTGCCTTAGTGAATACTGTTAAAGATAACACTATTTTAGAAAGAATATATTTTGATATAGGATTAGCTTATTCAAGAAAAGGTGAAGATAAAGAAGCCGTAAGATATTTTGAAAGAGTAATAAGTCAATATCCCGATGGAGAATTATTCCAGATATCTACAATGGAACTTGCACAGAGTTATTATAAATTAGGTCAATACAAAGATGTATTATTAACTTTAGAAGGAATTGATAGCGAGGAAGCTTTGGAGTTGAAACTTGATGCAGCTACAAAACTGGATAACGGAGATGAAGATATATTAACAATATACCAGGAGATTTCTGATAAATATGAAGATGATTCACTTCTAAGGGAAGCATATTTTGTACAAGCGAAGTCCAAATATGAAAGAGGCGAGTTTCAGGAAGCAATAAAAATTTTTCAAGATATTGAGAATATGCCTATAACTGACAAAATGAAACAGGAAATTTATTATTGGCAAGGACTGAGTTATTATCGGTTAGGTGATTATCTTCTTGCAAAAGAATATTTTCAACGTATAGATTATTTAAATAGTGATGAAGAGATAGCAATTAGAGCTCTATACATGCTGGGAGAAACATATTATAAAGAAGAAAAATATATTGATGCAATTGATTATTATCTGGAATTTATTAAACATTTCAAATCACATTCATTAGCCCCGCATGTTCAGTATAGCATTAGCTGGTGCTATTATAATCTTAATGATTTTACTAAATCAATAGAATCCTTATCCGAACTCATTGCTAATTATCCAGATAACCAATATATTGAAGAGGGTAGTTTTTTAATAGGGAAAATATATTTTATTACTAATGACAATAGTAATTCAAAAGATATATTGTTAAATTTTCTCAAGACATATCCTAACAGTATTTTTGTAGAAGAATCTATTTACATTATTGGCCAAATTTGTTTAGAGGAAGAAAGTTGGGTTGATAGCATTAAATATTTTGAAAAAATAATAGAAAATTTTCCAAAAAGTCAATTTATGTCAGGAACATTGTATGGCCTATGCTTAAGTTACTTTAAAAACGGGGAATATGAAGAATCACTAAAAGTTGGAGGTAGATACTTAGCTGAATATTATAATGGAACATTTTATTGTGATATTCTGTATATTACAGCAATTTGTGAAGAAGAATTAGGAAACAATTTCGAAGCCAGTAGAAAATATAGAATAATTATTCAAGAATGTCCTGAGACAATATATTCAGAAAATGCAAAAAAGAGATTAGAGAAAATAAGTTTGGAGTAAAAGATATTACACATAAAATTTTCTAAAAATAAACTTGATAGTCAATTATCCATATTAAAGATATTTATTACTTTTGAGGAGGCAACTAATTAATGTTTGAATTATTTTATAAAGGTGGCTTTTTAATGTACCCAATCTTTTTCTGTTCTTTACTGGCCATAGCAATATTCTTCGAAAGAATGTTTTTCTTGAAAAGCATTAAAACCTCTACAAGAAAATTTGGTAGTCGTGTCAGTGATTTAATCAGGAAAGGGAATATCAATTTTGCCATTACTGCCTGTCGTAAAAATTATTCTCCTATTTCTCAAATAATACTTGCTGCTTTACTAAAACATGGTAGTTCTAGGGAAGAGATTAAAGAAGCAATTGAAGATTCAGCAAATCAAGAAGTGGCTATTTTGGAAAAAAATTTACCGATACTTGCTACTGTAGGAAATATAGCTCCTTTATTAGGGTTACTAGGAACAGTTTTTGGAATGATTAAGGGATTTCAGGTGATATCAACAATAGGAGTTGGTAATCCTGAGGCATTAGCTGGAGCAATTTCTGAAGCTTTATTAACTACCGCTTTCGGTTTGTCTGTAGCCATTCCAACTATTGTTGCATACAATTATCTTGTCAATAGAGTCGAAAGACAAATAAAGGAAATGGAAGCAACTAGTGTTGAAATACTAGAATTACTGTCAATGAAGAGAGTAATAAATGAGGAGGATATAAAAATCGATGAGATTTTATCACCCCAACAGTAAAAGTCTAAAGTTTGACCTAACTCCATTAATCGATGTTGTTTTTCAATTACTTATCTTTTTTATGCTTACTACTACATTTATCAATGTTGAAAGTGGGGTTAAAGTTGACCTACCTAGTGGAGACTTTGCAGCGGTAAGTGAAAAAAGGAATATTGTTGTAACCATTACCGAAAATAATGTACTTTATTTAAATAATCATTTAGTTGACCCAAATTATTTAATTGAAAAATTAAAGGACGAAATAAAAGATAGTACCGATCCTTTAGTTGTTTTAGAAGCTGACCAAAATGTTACTCATGGCAAAGTGGTTAGAGTCATGGACCTTATAAAGAAGAGTGGAATTGAAAGGATTGCCATAGCAACTAAACCAAGGGAAGAATGATGTTAAATAAAAAGATAATATTATAGATTTATTAGGTGGGCAATTTAAATAATGGCAGGAAATAGAGCAAAAAGAAGAAAGCTACGTTCGAAGAATTTTTTAGGACGTTCATTTTTAATATCATTGTTACTAAATTTTTTATTTTTACTATTTTTTAACAATTTAATATCTTTTGATCTTATTAATATACCCCCAATTGAGGATATAGTATTGGTCACTTTAGTCGAATTACCTTCAGTCCAAAAACCAACTACTATAAGACCGGAGATAACCAAAGAAGAACCAATTGCCGAAGTAAGCGTAAAGCCGCGAGTAGAACCCCTGTTACCTGAGCCAGCAAAAACACAAGAAATAGAGACTCAGCCCAAAGTAGAAAAAAAGGAAGTTACTATTGAAAGTGCACCAAGAACAGAGGTAAAAATACCTGAAATAGATATTCCAGCTGAAATCGATATTGCACCAGTTAAAGAAGATATAGTTATTAGAGATGATATACAGGTGGCAGCAAGAGAATCCAGTCCCAGTATTTCAAGTAGACGTGAAATAGAAGGAGAAGCATTAGAAAAGGGTGAATATGAAATACAAGCAAGGCTTGGTTTAGAGGGCAGAGAAAGAATTGAATCCACCTACGGAACTATAGTTACACCAGGAGAACTAAGTTCTTTACCCAGGGCAGTAGAAAAGGAATCACCTTTTGGCCAAAGGCCATTAGCAATAATGATTGATAATGCTAAGGATTCTAGACCGCAAAGCGGATTAGATAAAGCCAATTTAGTATACGAAGTGCTTGCCGAAGGTGGCATAACTCGCTTTTTAGCAATTTATGCCACTCAAGAAGTTGATAAAGTAGGTCCAGTACGTAGTGCAAGGCCATATTTTATTACAAAAACCATAGAGCACAATGCAATATATGTTCATGCCGGAGAAAGTCCTGATGCAGCTATATTTATAAGAGAAGAACGGATAGATGATATTAATGAATTAATACATTTTAAACCATTTTGGAGATCACCACAACGCAAACCACCACATAATCTCTATACTTCTACTGAAAGACTGAGGGAGGAAGCAAAAAAATTAGGATACATTGAAATGGTGAATAAAGGGGATTATCAATTCGAAACAGATGCTAATGAAGTCCTTTCTGGTAAGCAAATCTTAAATATAGATATCAAATATAATGTGAACTATACTGTAAGTTACAAATATATCCCCGAAACACAAAGATATGTACGGTTTATTAATGGAGCTCCACACACAGATGCAGAAACGGGCAGACAGCTACAAGTTAAAAATATTATTATTCAACATAGTGATAGAAAAGTATTAGATAGTGAAGGTAGATTAGCAATTGATTTTATTGGAGAAGGTTCTGGGCTTATTATCTATAACGGTAAGTCAGAAGAGATAACCTGGGTTAAAGATAATCTTGAGTCAAAGACCTACTTTTTTAATCATCAAGGAAATAGGCTGGCAATCCTGCCGGGCAATGTCTGGATTCAGGTAGTGCACCCTGACACAGAAATCAAATATTAAAACCTTTAAAAAATCATTAATTTATAACTATGATAGTTAAAGAATCTAACCAAAATGAAAAAAATAATTTTGAAATTAACCTACTGGAATTATTTTTTGAGCATCTTGCGATAGATAGAGGATTATCTGAAAATACAATTATTTCTTATAGATATGATTTATTAAAATTTTATAAGTTTATTGTCGAAGAAAAGCAATTTATTTTTAAGGATGTAAATCGTGAGATTATATTGCTTTATTATCAATATTTGAACCAGATTAAATTATCTGTAAACTCAATATTTAGGCATTTGGTTGCTCTAAAAATGTTTTACAGATTTTTATTTGTTGAAGGATATATACATAATGATATAACCAGATATATTGAATTTCCTAAACTTAGAAAGAAATTACCCGAGGTTCTAAGTTTAAAAGAGCTTGATAAACTGCTAGATAGCAGTAATTATGCAGGACCATTGGGAGTTAGAGATAAAGCAATAATTGAGATGTTATATGCTACAGGAATGAGAGTTACAGAGCTTGTTAATCTAAAAAGTAATGATGTAAATATGAATAACCAACTATTAAAATGTACTGGCAAAGGAAATAAGGAAAGATGGATTCCTTTTACTGATAAGGTGCACGAAGTATTATTAGATTATATACAATCGGTTAGACCAAAATTGATCAAAGGTAAAAACCCTAATGAAATATTTTTAAATAAGCACGGGAAGCCGATAAGTCGTCAGGCTATTTTTTACATAATTAAAGAATATGCAAAAAATTCAGGCATAAAAAAGAAAGTTACCCCGCATACCTTGAGACATACTCTGGCAACCCATCTAATTGAGAATGGGGCTGATTTAAGGACTGTACAGGAAATTTTAGGCCATTCAGATATTTCTACGACACAAATTTATACGCACGTAAGTAGAAAATGGGTTAAAGAAGAATACTTTAAAGCTTTTCCAAGAACTTAACAAATAAATTTGAATAGATAAATTTGAAACTCTTTATGATTGAGGAGGAAGCAATGAAAAATATAGTTAAAGAAATAACTGAAAGTATTGAGTCAATTCGGAGCTATACTAATATCGAACCGGAAGTTGCCATTATTCTTGGAACAGGACTTGGTGCAATGGCTGAAGATATTAAAAATAGTATAGTTATCCCATATAACAAGATTAATAATTTTCCAGTGTCCACCGTTCAAGGGCATAGCGGTAACCTTGTTTTTGGAGAATTGGAAAACAAAAAAGTAGTTGCAATGCAAGGCAGATTCCATTATTACGAAGGTTATTCCATGAAAGAGATCGCATTTCCAGTAAGAGTCATGAAAGAATTAGGTGCAGAAATCATTATCATTTCAAATGCTGCCGGTGGAATGAATCGTTCTTTTAAGAGAGGCGATCTGATGCTCATATATGATCATATTAATTTAATGGGAGATAACCCATTAATAGGCAAAAATTATGATGAAATGGGACCACGTTTTCCTGATATGTCTACTCCTTACGACAAAGAATTAATGTCCTTGGCAGAAAAAATAGCATTAGAGGAAGGAATTAAGCTACACAAAGGTGTTTATGCAGGGCTTACTGGCCCTATGTTGGAAACTCCAGCTGAATATAGGATGTTGATTTATATTGGAGCTGATGCAGTTGGAATGTCTACTGTGCCAGAAGTTATTGTGGCAAATCATATGGGTATGCGAGTATTAGGAATCTCGTGTATTACTGATTTGGCTATAGATGGTGTAGTAGAAAAGGTTAAATTTCAAGAAATATTACAAGCAGCATCAAAAGCAGAACCATTTATGACAAAAATTGTAAAGAAGGTAATAAAAGAGCTTGTTTAATAAATTAATTAAAGTTGCGTTTTTGTCTTCACTTCCGATTACAGAATTAAGAGGAGCAATACCAATTGGTTTAAATATTTATGACTTACCAGTATTGCCAACTTTTTTATTTGCTGTTTTGGGAAATATTTTACCTGCAATAATATTATTAATTTACTTAAAAACAGTCTCAGAATTTTTAAGGAGATGGTCTATTTTTAACTGCTTTTTTTCCTGGTTATTCCGAAGAACTGATAGATACAAATATAAATATGAAAAATATGGTGCCTTTTTTTTGTTTATTTTTGTTGCAATCCCTGTTCCTGGAACAGGAGTATGGACTGGCTCAGCAGCAGCTTTTTTATTTGGGATTCGCTTCTGGTATGCTTTTCCAATGATGCTAGCTGGAGTTTTTTGTGCAGGACTAATTGTAATATTAACAAATTTTGGCATCATTAGCCTTTTTAATTAATATTTAATGGTAGAAAGTATGTTAAAGAGAACTATTGAGTGGAAGGAAAATAAAGTAATAATAATTGATCAAAGAAAACTACCTGACCGTTTTGAATTATTAACTTGTACAACCTATGAAGAGATAATAGATGCTATTCAAAATATGGCAATAAGGGGAGCACCAGCAATAGGCATTGCGGGTGCTTATGGAATGGCTTTAGCTGCAATTAGTATTAAAACAACTGATAAATCACTTTTTATGAATAAATTAAAGGAAGTTAAAAAGGAATTGGCAAATTCTAGACCAACTGCAATCAATCTATTCTGGGCATTGGATGAGGTATGGAGATTGATAGTAGATATAGATGAGTCTATTAATAATATTAAGGAAAGAATTATTTCGAAAGTAGAAAGTTTAGCTGAACAGGATATAAGAACAAACTATCTTATAGGAGAAAATGGATTAAATTTCTTTGAGGATGGAGATAGTATCCTCACTCATTGTAATGCAGGATCTCTTGCTACGGTATTTTACGGTACAGCTCTAGGTGTAATTAGGTCAGTTTATGAAAAAAAGAAGAATATTAAAATATTTGTTGATGAGACGCGACCAGTTTTACAGGGAGCTAGATTAACCGCATGGGAACTTAGTGAAAGTAAAATTCCACATACATTAATATGTGATTCTATGGCAGGTTTTCTAATGTATCAACGAAAAATAAACAAAGTTATTGTAGGTGCAGATAGAATTGCTGCTAATGGTGATATTGCTAATAAAATTGGCACATATAGTCTGTCTGTTTTGGCAAAAACACATAATATTCCTTTTTATGTAGCTGCTCCTATCTCAACTTTTGATATTAAAATGAAAAATGGAAATAGTATACCCATTGAAGAAAGAAATCCTCGAGAAATTACTCACTTTTCCGGTAAAATGATTGCTCCAAATAATAGTATGGTATATAATCCGGCTTTTGATATTACACCACATGAAAATATATCTGCGATAATCACAGAAAAAGGTGCAATCAAACCACCTTATGGTAAAAGCATTAGCAGCTTAATACAAAATATGAAAAGGACAGGTGAAAAAATTGCCAAACCTTGATAGATTTTTTATTACTGGTGGAGTACCTTTAAATGGTACTGTAGTAATTAATGGTGCTAAAAATTCCGCCCTTTCTATAATGGCCGCATGTCTTTTAACCAATGAAAAAAGCGTTTTAACAAATGTGCCGCAACTAAAAGATGTTTATAGTATGATTGAAGTTATTAAAACACTTGGTATTAAGGTTGAATGGCAAAATAGCGATACACTGCTTATTGACCCAGATGATTTTAATAATTTTGAAGCTCCATATGAATTGGTTAAGACAATGAGGGCATCCTTTTTAGTAATGGGCCCATTGCTGGCAAGATTAAAAAAAGCTAAAATTTCACTTCCTGGAGGATGTGCTATTGGTGCTAGACCAGTTGACTTTCATTTAAAAGGTTTTCAGGCGCTTGGAGCAGAAATTACAACTGAAAAAGGGTATATTCAAGCAGAAGTTAAAAAATTAAAAGGAAATGATATCTATTTCGATTTTCCAAGTTTAGGAGCTACAGAGAATATAATGATGGCTGCTTCTCTTGCAGAAGGAATAACAATGATTGAAAATGCAGCAAAAGACCCTGAAGTTGTTGAATTAGGTAATTTTTTAAATAAAATGGGAGCGAAGGTTGATGGTCTTGGGACTGATATTATAACAATACATGGAGTAAAAAAATTAAAAGGTGTACAATATCTAATTATTCCTGACAGAATTGAAGCGGGAACTTTTATGGTGGCTTCAGCTATTACCGGAGGAAGAATCGAAATAAAACATATAAACCCATACTACCTCAAATCCTGTATTGTTAAATTAGAGGAGGCCGGTATAAAAATAGATATTAAAGATGATGATACTGTAATGGTATCTAATTCAGAGGTTATAAAATCAGTAGATATTAAAACAATGCCCTTTCCAGGATTTCCAACTGATCTCCAGGCACAGTTTATGGCATTAATGACAATAGCTAATGGGACTAGTGTTATAACAGAAAATGTTTTTGAGAATCGCTTTGCGCATGCAGGAGATTTAAGAAGAATGGGTGCTGATATTAAAATCGAAGGAAGGAATAGTATTATTAAAGGAGTTAAAAAGCTCAGTGCTGCACCTGTAATGGCTTCTGATTTAAGAGGTGGTGCGGCTTTGGTTCTGGCTGGGTTAGCTGCAGAAGGTACCACTGAGATTAGTAGGGTATACCACATTGACAGAGGCTACGTTGGTATTGAAGAAAAATTGAAAAAATTAGGTGCAAAGATAAGTAGAGAATAGTCGAAATAAAATTATATAATTTTTTATTCATTTATAAAATATTATAATAGTTGCATTGTAGTAATAGACAAAAAATGTGACTATAAGGAGGTTACGTTATAAATGTTGGGAATTGAAAAAAGTCTGGGAATCGATTTAGGTACAGTAAGCATATTAATATATCAAAAAGGAAAAGGAATTGTATTGCAAGAACCTTCCGTTGTTTCAATATATAAAGATACTGGCAAAGTATTTGCTGTTGGTAAAGAAGCTAAAGAAATGCTCGGTAAAACTCCCGGAAATATTATTGCATTAGAACCTCTAAAGGCTGGAGTAATTGCAGAATATGATGTTACCGAAAAGATGCTAACATATTTTATTAAAAAGGTATCTTCAAATTCAAGATTATTTCGTCCTCAGGTTGTAATTTGTGTCCCAGCCGGTGGAACTGAAGTGGAAAAAAGAGCTGCGCTGGAAGCGGCAATTCAGGCTGGAGCCAAAAAAGCATATCTTGTTGAGGAATCTATTGCAGCTGCTATTGGTGCTGGATTAGATATTAGTGAACCTTATGGCAATATGGTAGTAGATGTTGGAGGGGGAACTACAGATATTGCAGTCATTTCTTTAGGGGGAATAGTAGAAAGTGAATCTTTGAGAATTGCAGGAAATAATTTTGATGAAGATATAATAAAATATATAAAAAACAAATACAATCTGATGATTGGTGAAAAAACTGCTGAAAATCTGAAAATCGAAATTGGTACAGCAATTGAACAAGAAAATGAAATGTATGCTGAGATTAGGGGAAGGGATCTTATTTCAGGGTTACCAAAAACAATTGAAGTAGGATCCTCAGAAGTTCTAGAAGCTATATCGAAAAGTTTAGGAGAAATATTGGACTCTATTAGATTAGTATTAGAAAGGACACCTCCTGAATTATCTGCTGATATTGCTGATAAGGGCATGGTTCTTACTGGAGGGGGATCATTGTTAAGGAA
>JAXGTM010000026.1:0-16789 GCA_040774925.1 Atribacterota bacterium
AACAATCCAGTTTTATATTCAAATATGAATTTTAAAATGATATATATAAAAATAGTAGTATGACTACAAATAGTCAGTACTACTTTTATATTTTTATATATTATATTAAGAGTATAGCTAATTTATTGACTTAAAGAGAAAACGGGTGTTCATAAATTGAACACCCGTTTCAATTTATCCATTCTATTTACCTGAAGCCCTTCGTTTAGATTCTTTTAGCCAATAATCAGCTTTATCATTATCTGGCTCTAAGTTTAATACCTGTTGGTAATAACGAGTAGCTTGCTGATAATCTCCAGTATCAAAATATACTCTTCCCATCCAGTAATAAGCCTCAACAAATCTGGAATTCAATTTTATCGCCTCACGATAATAATCTATCGCTTTGCCAAAATTCTTCTTCTCATACTCATTAAAACCCTGCTCATATAAATTGTAAGCTTCTTTACCATACTTGATAGAAGCTTCGACTTTATCAAAGAAATATTGTGCCCTGGGATAATGAGAATCCAATGTTAATACTCTTCGCCAATAAAATAAAGAGTTTTCTAAATCATCGGCTTCATAGAAAACCCGGGCAGCCCAATAATTAGATTCTATGGAATCAGGATATTCTTTGATAGAATTTAAAAAGTGTATAAGGCTCTGTTCATAATCTCCATTCTGATAAGAGTTGTAGCCAAGCCGATAATAGGCATGAGCTAAATTCTGTTTTACCTGAGGTGATGTAAGGTCTGTCCTCTCGATCAGGCTCAAATAAATATCCCATTGTTCAGCTTCACGAAAATACCAGTTGGTATACTGATACATCAATGCGAGATAGTAGTGTGCTTCTACAAATTCAGGATCAATAGCTATAGCTTGTTGTGCTAAATCGATTGCTTCTGTCCAGAGTTTGCGGCCAGGATAATTTGCGCCTTGATATGTTGCCAGAGCCTCTTCCATTTTATCGACTGCCTCTTGTAAATACTTTTCAGCCACAGGTGATGCACTACTGTATATGGCAACATCCTGTGCAAGCACTGTATTAGCTGAAAACATAAACAGGAATACTATAAATATCAATATGGCTTGAAAATAATATCTCTCATTCAGTTTCATTTCTGTTTCTCCTTTCTAATTCTTATTTATTAGTTTAACAATGCTATTTAGATTGCATTATTAATTAATGTTTGATTATTCTATAGCTCTTCTTTTAAAAGAGAAAGGTAATTTTTCTTTACTAATTCAAAATCTTCCCAGTTTTCTTTGCTTACTGAGCCTGCTGAAGGTAAATCAATATCTAAAAAATTAACCTTTTTACCATTAATGCTAATAGAAAAGTCTAAATGGGGGCCGGTTGCCAATCCAGTTGCCCCGACATAGCCAATAACTTCTCCCTGCTCAACTCTCTTTCCAACCTTTAGGCCATCCGCAAATTTAGAAAGATGTCCGTATCCGGTAACATAACCATTGGGGTGTTTTATTTCAATATAATTACCATAACCGCCTTTGTCATAGTATCGATTGATTACGCTTCCGGCTCCAATTGCTACTACCGGTGTCCCTGTAGGTGCAGCATAGTCTATTGCCAGATGTGGACGATTTATTCTCAGAATGGGATGATATCTATTTTCGGTAAAATATGAGCTAATATATTTATAGTTAAGTGGTGCCTTTAAAAATGCCTTTCTGAGCGCTCGGCCATCTTTATCATAATAATCATTGTGTCCATTGTTGTCCTGGAAAAGCACAGCTGTATGGGTACTGAGCATTTCTCCCTCATAAACGGCTGCCAGTATATCTCCCCATCTATAAAAATCACCACGGTATTGTCTTTCTACTAATAATTTGAAGGTATCCCCAGGCTGACATTCTGTTAAAAAGTCAATATCCCAGGCAAATATTTCTGCTAATTGAACTGCCAGCTGACCGGAATTACAGCGATCCATCATTGCCTGGAAAAGTGAGCTTTTAATATTCCCCTCAATACAGATAACTTCTCTAAATATCTCATCTTTAGTAACTTGAATATTTCCAAATTCATTATCAGGAATTTTTATATAGTAAGCATCTAATTGGTTGGGTTTGTAATCAAATTGCACAATCTTTCCATTTAAATCATAATGAACAGAAAATCTTGTTCCAATATTCAACCGACTGATATCAACTACTGATTGCACTTTATCACCTAACTGCAATATTTCTGCTGGTGTTATTCCTTCTTTAACCAGATATTCATAGAGTGTTTCTCCGGAATTCAAAATACCAGACACTATTTTAATATCAACCCCATCTTCAGCTTTCTGGTATCTTAAATTCAATCTTTCCAGATCCAATTTATCCTGACCAGCAGGGTCACTATCATCACAAAGGTTGCCATTTCCCTCTTCTAATTGCTCAGCTAACATTGCTCTTTCTTGTTCTTTTAGTGCAAATTGCTCATCAAAATCTGAATACTCTGGAAAAGAATCTACTGACTCTTCAGTAGAATTTTCTTTGTCTGGAAATGGTTTTAAGAAAAAATTTCTAATACCAAAAAATGCAGCCAAAACTACTACTAATGATAATATTCCTATAATGACATATGTTTTCTTTTTTAAAAAATCATTTTTATCGCTTATTTTATTTATTTTAAATTCTTTTTTATTTTTAATCTGCTGTTCTTCACGCTTATTACCTTTAAGACAATAAGTGTTATATTTTTTTATAGACAAACAGTTTACTCCTTATCTGAGATTTACCAATATGGCAATTATTAGTGCTTCTATTAATTGTATGCGAAATTAAATAACAACATATCAATTATTATAATATAAATTGGTCAGTTTTTGCTACTTTATCAGAATAATTAAAATGCTGCAAATACTTGATCAACCTGTATTATCATTATATAGGTGTACGACTGAATATTTTATAATTTATTTTTTTAAATTATTATAAGCTTCAAGGAAATAGCGATCGGTCATAGAGGCTATGTAATCTGTTACAACTTTCTCAGCAGAATATTGGCTTAAGTATTTTTCTCCCATATCATTACCTCTATTAAAAATCCATTCGAGAAAAACAATTGAATTAGTATTTTTTCTTTTAATGTCTTTTACAAAATAATCGAATAGATAGAAAAAAGATTTTCTGATTACTTCTCTTTCTTGTTTTAATATCTTATTTTCATATATTTGTTGTAGATTAAAACGCTTAAGTTCAAAAACACATTCGGCTATATCACTAGAAAATCTAATCTCATTTTTACCGTAAGACTGTTTAATAATATCCGAAACGAGTGTATTTATTATATCACTATTATTATCACCTAATCGCTGTTTAACAATTTTTGGTAAATCGTCTTTTCTGATTAAACCAATACGTACTGCATCTTCAAAGTCCTGACCTATATAAGAAATCGAATCTGTTATACGCACCAGACATCCTTCTAAAGTAGCCGGAAGGCTGGTAACATGCTCTCCTTTCTTTTTTCTTAGAACATATTCCTGTATATCAACTTCAGTTTTTCCAGTGGCAGGAACTATTGCTACTTCATTTATCTCACCATCATGTGAAACAATACCATCTCTCACCTGAAAAGTCAGATTCATTCCTTTGTTAGCATCAGAAAGATGATCAACTACACGTAAACTATGCAAATTGTGGTGAAATAGATCCATACCATTTAGCCGGGCTATCTCCTGTAAAAATTTTTCACCATCATGACCGAAAGGGGCATGGCCAAGGTCATGACCCAAAGCTATCGCCTCAATTAAATCTAAATTAAGTCTTAATACTTTTCCTATGGAACGGGCGATTTGTGAGACCTGCAGGGTATGTATACTACGATTTGCTAATTGTTCATCAAAGCTTGCTGCATTATAAATTACCTGGGTCTTGCCTATATATCGACGAAATGCTCCTGAATAAAGTATATGGTCCCGGTCACGGGCAAAATCCCCTCTTAAAACAAGTTTAACGGGTACCTTTCGGAATGCATCTACATTTTTAGTAGCAAAAGGTGAGAACATACTATCTTCTTTATTAAGGATTTCTACCTGGAATGCCTTATCATTTATATCCATATTAAATCACTAAATAATACTACTTTTATAAAATATTCTATCTCAATCATCGGAAAAGCTCAATATCATTAAACATATCATGCTAAAAATGAATTCAAGGGACAGTCTTTACAGTTAGGATTATTTTTTTTACAAAAATCTTTACCAACCATAACAATCTGAGCATGGAATTCATTATAGACAAGATGATTTGGGGGTAACTGTGCCATAAAGAAATGTTGTATTTTTTCATAACTCTCTCTAAAGGAGATACAATTGTGCCGATGGAAAATTCTTCTGGTATAAGTATCAACTACAAAAACAGGTTTTTCACCTGCATATAACAATATGCTGTCAGTTGTTTCGGGCCCAATTCCATTAAGCCGAAGAAGTTCCTCTCTTAAATTTTTCCAGTCTACACTGAACATCTCTTCTATTGAGCCATTATAATTCTGGCAAAGAAAATTGATAAAACTCTTTAAACGTCTGGCTTTTATATTATAATATCCTGAAGATCTTATTATTTCCCCTAACAGATCTACATCTATATTAAAAAGGGCCTCAATATCTATCAGCCCTTTTTCTTCCATATTTTTAATAGTTTTGGTAACATTTTGCCAGCTTGTGTTCTGAGTTAATATGGCTCCTAACATTATTTCCAGCTTATTTTTACCAGGCCACCAGTTCAAAGGACCGTAAAAGTTGAAAAGCTTTTGATGTATTAGCCACAACCTATTACAGTTATTATAATAGCTCATATTTTTAAATTATTCTTTACTGGAGATAAATCTTTAAAGGTTAAAAAAATCTGCCAGATGAATGTTCTCAAGAAAATAGACCAGTAGGGCAATGCTTTCCTCTACATCCTCCATACTACACATCTCCACAACTGAATGAATGTAGCGAGCCGGGACAGATATGCCACCCGTAATTACTCCACAGCGACTCTTTTGTATCGAACCTGCATCAGTTCCTCCTCTTTCCATCACATCCATCTGATATTTTATGTTATTTTTTTCCGCAAGCTCTTTTAAGAATCTACACAAGCCCTGATGAGCAACTATAGACGAGTTCAATACCGTTATAGCTGCCCCTTTTCCTAATCCACAAACCTTTTCTTCCTCTCTGATACCTGGTGTATCCATAGCAACAGTCACATCCAAAGCAATACCAAAATCTGGAGCAATATAATAAGAAGATGTAGCGGCACCTCTTAAGCCCACTTCTTCCTGAGAAGTAGCTACCGCAAAAATATCAACCATATGATTCTTTACTCTCCTCATTGCCTGCAGAAGTACATAAACTCCCACTCTATTATCAAGAGCCAATGAGGTTACTATTTTATCATTAAGCTGAACAAAGTCTCCATCAAAAGTTATAGCATCTCCCGGCTGAATTATTAATTCAACTTCTTTTTTTTCTAAACCAACATCTATGAAGAAATCTTTCATCACGGGTGCTTTTTTCTTTTCCGCTTCTTCCAGAACATGTATAGGTTTTGAACCTATTACCCCGACCAATTTCTTTTTACCATGAATTATTACTCTCTGAGCAACTAAGGTTTTGGGGTCGAATCCTCCTATTGAGGCAAATCTAATAAATCCATTCTGGTCAATTGATTTTACTAAAAATCCGATCTGGTCCATATGAGCAGCCAGCATAACTCTTTTTGGTTTAGCATCTTTTTCTTTTTCTTTAAATAATGTCGCCTTTTTTATACCTATGACATTTCCTAATCGGTCTATCTCTACATTATCACAGGTATTTTTCAATTCTTCTTTGATAATATCGGTAACCTCGTTTTCATAACCTGATATTCCAGGGGCTTCACAAAGTCTTTTTAACAATTGCATTATTCTTTCTCCTCTTTTCTCTAGGTAAATTTTAATAAAATGGTCATATCTAGCTAAAAACAAGTAAACTATTATTTTATTTTATATTTAATATTATTAATAAATATTAAGTATTATGAAGATATGTTTATGACAAAAAAAATAGTTTTATCGAATTATTATATAATATGCTACTCTCTTTTAGCTTCAAGAAATTCCTTTTTTAATTTTGTCAGGGCATGTGCAGGGTCTTCTACAAATATCTTGGACCCGGTTATTATATCAACAAAACCCAGTTCATTCCGATATCTTGGAACGATATGCTGATGTAGATGCTTAATGCTGGCTCCGGATGCTTCTCCCATATTATATCCTATATTAAATCCCTGTGGATTATACAATTCTCTTAATATTTTCATAGATAAAACTGTTAAATCATGCATCTCCATCACTTCATCAATAGACATTTCTGAAATATCTTCCATATGCCTATTAGGGAAAATCATCAAATGCCCTGGATTATAAGGATAAAGATTTAAAGCAACTGTTACCAGTTTATTGCTAAAAACCTTTGAATCTACCACTTTATCATCTTCAGCAATGACGGCACATAAAATACAATCAACCTGTGGCCGTTTTCCTCTGATATACTCTTTTTTAGAAGGTATAAAGAGATGTTTTTTCATTATTTTTAAACTCTCCAAATCTATGCCCCAAATTTTTGTAGTTTGAGGGCATTTGCTAACATTAATGACATAGCTTCTTTTGCAGGAAACCTTCCCAGCCCGCCCTTTACAAATTCTCTCTCGTTAAAATTCTTAACATCATCTACTCTTATATATTTTGAATATAATAAAAAGGGATTTGGGTGCCAGCTATGGGCAGCCAGAACTGCAGGTGTAGAATGGTCACCGGTGATAACGAGGACATCAGGTTTCAGGTTTAAAAGATCCGGTATATATTGATCTACTTCTTCAACAATCTTTATTTTAGCCTCAAAATTCCCATCTTCTCCATAACTATCTGTTTTTTTTATATGTAGAAAAAAGAAATCATATTTATGAAAGTTTTCTTTTAAGGTGATTATTTCGTCTGCTATGTCCTCACCAGTATTGAGAATATTCATTCCTACCAGACGTGCTAATCCACGATACATTGGATAGGCAGCGATAGCTGCAGCATCTAATTTGTATCGTTCCTTCATAGAAGGAAGTACTGGATGTTTTGCTATTCCTCTCAATAAAATAGAATTGGCAGGATGATGTCCCGCTAAAACTTTAAGGCATCTATTTAGAAAAATATTGATTATTTCTGCGCTCTTTTTACTGTTTTCTTCTAAAGCCTTGGCATATTTCATTTTTTTACCAACAGCCTGTGGATCAGCATCTGAAACACCATCTTCTAATCCTTTACCTCTGAACACCACTACAAAACGATGTTCTTTACCGGGCTTTATTATAACCTCTATATCATTAATTTTTGAAATCTCTTTTTGTAATAAAGAGCATAACATCTCATTTGTATAGGTTGAAATTCTACCAGCCCTGCGGTCAGTAATAACTCCATTATCATCAATAGTTGCAAAATTACCCCTGCAGGCAAGGTCATCGTCCGTTAACACCATATCTATACCAAGTGCTTCTAAAACACCTCTTCCTATTTGATAGGCAAAAGGATCATAACCAAACAAGGCGAGATGTGCAGGTCCACTGCCAGGTGTAATTCCCCGTGCAATAGGGTCTGTTAAGCCACAAACAGACTTTCCAGCTAGAGTATTCAGATTTGGTATTTTTGCCTGTTCTAACACGGTTTTTCCTGCTTTATCAGGCAGATCACCTATTCCATCCATGACTACCAGAACTATTTTTGAATCAGTTTTGACAGTAAGTTCTTTTAAAACATCTTCATTGATCAAGACCTATTCTCCTTTCACTCAACAAAGAATATCTTTCTTCTCTGTAAACATCATTTTTTGTAATCTTTCTTTAAGAAAAGTATTTCTTTGAACTGTTTTATCATTTTTTATGGCAATCCAGAGCGCTTTGCTTGTACCTACGATAACAACTAATCTCCTGGCACGGGTAATAGCTGTATACAATAAATTACGCTGCAACAAAAGATAGTGTTGTGTTAAAACAGGTATTATCACTGCGGGATACTCACTTCCCTGACTTTTATGAACAGTAATTGCGTAAGCTAACACTAATTCGTTCAGTTCGGTGAAATCGTATTCAACCAATCGACGATAGAAGAGTATTTTAACTGTCTGCTCTTCGTGGTCAATCTCTTTAATACTTCCTATATCCCCATTATAAACTTCTTTATCATAGTTATTACGTATCTGCATTATTTTATCATTAACCCTATATAGCTGATGACCATATTTTACACTCTTTCCTTCTGCATTCAATGCATTTCTTAAAAGGTTGTTTAATTGGTCTGCCCCAACAGCTCCTTTATACATTGGAGTCAAAACCTGTATGTCCCGTATAGGATTATAACCATAGGTATGTGGCAATCTAGAGGTACATAATTGAATTATTTTCTGAGCTGCTTTTTCTGGATCTTCTTCTTTTAAAAAGAAAAAATCTTTTTGTCCTTTAGACTTCAATTCCGGAAATAATCCCTGATTTACCCTGTGGGCATTTACAACAATCAAACTTTTCTCCTCCTGTCTAAAAATACGAGTCAATCTTATAACAGGTATTTCTCCAGAATTAATTAAATCTTTTAATAAATTGCCCGGACCAACTGAGGGCAACTGGTCAATATCTCCGATAAGAATTAAAAAAGTATTTTCTTTAAGTGCTTTAAGAAGGGATTGCATCAATAAAACATCTATCATAGATACTTCATCTAAAATAACTACATCAGTTTTAATTGGATTTTGTTCATTTTTTGTAAAACACCTTTCTCTAGGGTTATAAACTAATAAGCGGTGTATAGTTTTTGCAAATCTATGTGTTGCCTCACTCAATTTTTTCGCGGCTCTTCCAGTTGGAGCAGCTAAAGCAATTTTCAAGCCAAGACTTTCAAAAAGCTCTATTAAACCTATAGTAGTAGTTGTTTTTCCTGTACCAGGACCTCCTGTTAAAATAAGAACTCGATTTGTCAATACATCTTTCATAGCCTGTTTCTGTTCAGGAGCAAAATTGATATTATATTTCTTTTCCAATTCTGCAATCTTATCTTCAATATTTACCTGGATTAATTGTTGTGGAAAACGGATTAAACTGATAATTTTTTGACAGATTTCTTTTTCCGCAAAAAAATAGCCTGGCAGCCATATTTGAGTATCCTGGATTATAATATCTTTTTTATTATTTAAAGCTATACATTCTCTCTCTACCAGTTCTTCTCTAACATCTAATAATTCAGATGTCATTGGTAATAGGTCATCTCTATAAAGAAAACAATGGCCCTGATTTGCACTTTCATTCAAGCAGTATTTTATACCAGCACCTATTCTTGCTGGAGAATCACTTCTGATTCCTAAATTTTGAGCAATTCTATCTGCAATCTTAAAACCAATGCCAAATATATCATCTACCATACAGTATGGGTTTTCTTTTAATTTCTCAATAGCCTTACTTCCATATTGTTTAAATATTTTTACTGCATATCCAGTAGTAACATTATATGATTGTAAAAAAAGCATTACTTTTTTGATTTCTTTCTGTTCCTGCCAGGATTTTTTTATTATCTCTATCCTTTTTTGGGCAATTCCTTCCACCTCGTTTAGTCTTTCGGGATTATGTTCTATAATATCGAGAGTATTTTCTCCAAAATGGTTAACTATTCTGTTTGCTGTTACCGGCCCGACCCCTTTAATCAATCCCGAACCCAGATAACGACGTAC
The DNA here is from genome assembly GCA_040774925.1 of Atribacterota bacterium. Taxonomy (GTDB): domain Bacteria; phylum Atribacterota; class Phoenicimicrobiia; order Phoenicimicrobiales; family Stramentimicrobiaceae; genus Stramentimicrobium. The sequence continues at coordinate 9,720 of JAXGTM010000026.1, forward strand.
TCCATCTAATGTAGTAGGTAGAATAATCTGATAATCATTAAAATTAAATTGCAATCCATAGCGGGGATCATTATTCCATTTTCCATGAAATTGATACATCTCACCTTTAGTAACTGCTGCCATTTTACCAACTACAATCATCTCTTTTTTCTCTGGCTCTTGCATATCAATACGGGCAATAACGAATCCATCGTTCTCGACGTGATAAACTAGCTTTTTTATCGTTCCTTTAATTATAATAGAATCCTCTGTCAAAACTGACACTCCCTTTAAATTGCCTGTCAAAAAATAGAAAACTTTTGTCTTAACACATTCTTAATAAAGATTTATAAAATTATTTTTATCCATACGTTACGTGTCCTGGGTCCATCGAATTCGCAGAAACATATTCCCTGCCATGTTCCTAATTTTAACTGTCCATTTTCAATAATGACTGAGATTGAAGAGCCCATCAAGCTTGATTTGATATGAGCAGCAGAATTACCTTCTAGATGGCGATAATTATTTTCAAAAGGCACCATCTCTTCTAATTGTTTTAATATGTCTTCCAATACATCAGGATCTGCATTTTCATTAATGGTAATTGCTGCAGTAGTATGCGGCACAAAAATAATACAAAGCCCATCTTTTATTCCGCTCTCTTGCACCACTTGCTGAATTTCTCCTGTTATATCTATAATACCTGTCCTGCTATTGGTATCAACCGTAATCACTTTTGTCATAAATGTCTCCTTAATTTGTTCTTTTTATTAGTTTTTTAGATTACCCATCCGATTATCGCATAATTATTGAGTTTATGTTTAATCAACATAGATGTATTTTTATGCTATCATATTTTTCACACTATTCAAATGTTACCATATTTTTAAAGTAATTTTGAAATTTTAAAACTAATTGTACCTATGTTGTTGTCACTTTATTCAAGAATTATACCATTTAACTTTGATCAAAAACAGTAACCTTTACTATAACTCCTTTTAAGGGATTTGACTGTAAAAATAATTTTGATATAATACAATGTATTATTAGTTACTATTAGTACTAAATTATAGTATTTAAATAAGGAGGTTTTATGAAGAAAAAAATAATTTTTTTAATTTATATTCTGGTTTTTTTGTTGCTTATTTCAAATATGGCCGGAGCAACAGATTATCTTGCTCAGGCAGATGCAATTTATCAAAAAGATAATCTAGAAAGTGTTATTGAGTCCCTGCCTCTCTATAGAATGGCGGTTGAAGAAAGCCCTGACAATTATGAAACAAATTGGAAAATGGCTAGAGTTTTGAGAGAATATGCAGATTTATCTATGCAGGCAGGAGTATCAGACTGGAAAAATATATGCAAGGTATACGCTAAAGAGGGATTGAAGTTTGCTGAGATAGCCAAAAAGATGGAACCTGATAGGGTAGAAGGCCATCTGTATTATGGATTAAGTGCGGGCTCATATTCAGATGGTGTAAGCATTTTAAAGGCAATCAAGGAGGGACTAAAGAATAAAACTGAAAAAGCTTTTGAAAAAGCTTATGAGATTGATAAAATGTATGATGATGCCGCTCCTATCTTAGCACTGGCAAGAATGTGGCATCAGCTGCCATGGCCTTACCAAAAAGAAAAGACCTCTGAAAAATACTTTGAAGAATATTATCAATTATTTCCTGATAACCCACAGGGTCTCGTTTACTATGCAGAATTATTAAAAGATCGTGGCAAGAAGGAGCAGGCAATTGAGCTTCTGAACAGAGCTGCCCTTAGTAATCATGTTTATTTTTCAAATAGAGCAAAAGAATTACTGGAAAAATGGACGGACTGAACTATCTTTTATGATAATTAAAGTTATAGTGCTAATGCCAGATAACATATTATGATAAATAACCATTGTGATCTAGAAATTATTTAATTATCAAAACTATTTTTTCTTAAATTGAGTGTTTATAGCCTAATAATATATAGCAAAATTTGTACAGATACTATCCTTATTGTGATATCATTGTTAACATGAACATGATGAATAATTCCTTTCCCATAAGTTTGTATCAAAAATGGCTTGATAAAAAATTAGATGAGATAAGAAAAAATGGTTCTACCCCTTCGCTATTATTACATAGCTGCTGTGCCCCATGCAGCAGCTATGTAATAGAATACCTCTCTTCTCTCTTTTCTATAACCGTCTTTTTTTATAATCCTAACATCCATCCACAGGAAGAGTATAAAAAAAGACTAGCAGAACTGGTCTCCTTTGTTAAAAGTTTCCCTGCAAAAAATAGAATAAAATTTATAGAAGGGCCTTATGAACCAGAGCTATTTTTTCAGAAAACAAAAGGTCTTGAGCTTGAAAAAGAGGGGGGAGAACGTTGCCAGAAATGTTTTGAACTACGTTTGGAAAAAACGGCCCAAGAAGCTTTAAGATTTAATTTTCCGTATTTCACGACAACTTTAACAATTAGTCCGCAGAAAAATGCTAAAATTATTAACCAACTCGGTTATGATATTGCTCTTGCCTACAACCTACAATACCTATTCAGTGATTTCAAAAAAAGAGGTGGTTTTCAACGTTCCATCGAGCTCTCAAATATATACCAGCTCTACCGTCAAAAATATTGCGGCTGTATCTTTTCTAAAAAATGAAAATTTTCATCTTTAAAAAACATATAATTTGAAAAATATTTTTTCGAAAGCTATCAATAGAAGGGAATAATAATATTATGGAAAATGAAAATAGATTAAAATCAGAATGTGCCAAATGTCATATTGAAGATAAAATATGCAAAAAGCCTGATGGAAAGTTTCCTAAATTCTGTGCTACCATACTTTATCCAAAGGCTATTCAGGATTCAATAGAAGAGTTGAGTAATGAAAAAATTAAACATTTTGTAAAAATGGCATCACTACAGGAAGCAGAATGTTATGCATTTCGAGAAAATAGACCCTCTTACAGATATCCTACTAAACCAAGAATTCAGGAGATTATAGAATTTGCTAAAAAGATGGATTTTAAAAGATTAGGTATCGCCTTTTGCTTGGGTTTTTCAAAAGAGGCGGAAATATTAACAAAAATACTGGAAAACAATGGTTTTGAGGTTGTTTCAGTTGTATGTAAAGTGGGTGGAAAAGATAAAGAATTGTTGGGACTGAAAGATCATGAGAAAATCAGAATAGGTGAATATGAATCTATGTGTAACCCAATAGCCCAGGCAAAGGTATTGAATGAAGCCGAAACGGATTTTAACATTATGCTTGGTTTATGTGTTGGTCATGATTCTTTATTTATAAAATTCAGTGAAGCTATGACTACAGTCTTTGCAGTAAAAGATCGTCTCCTTGGACATAATCCTCTTGCTGCTATCTACACATCACATTCCTACTACAATCGTTTTTTGTCATCCGATTATAAGGTTTAAATTATTTTTGTGGAGACTAAATTATAGTAGATTTTGATTAAAATTGATAGGATAATGTTGGTAATATTAATGTGGTGAGAAAGTTATTCAGTTGTCCTCACCACACTTTCACTTTTTGAACCTCAACTAGGTGGAGCGAATCTCCTGACGCATAAATACTATGTAAGACACTGCAAAGCATGCCAATGTCAAGGCGATTAAAATAACAAATTGAGGCCATACTACCAAAACACTCTGTCCAACACTTAGAGGACTGGGTATTACTCCAATACTCTTTAGAGCTGTAGTGACACCAAAAAATCTTATAGACGGATTTAATATTGCAGTAGTACACTCCTGAAATAATATGAGAGGTGACACTCTTAAAATCATATTTCTTATACTCTCATTCTCAGCTATAAGCTCAAGAGAAGCGTTGTTTCCAATCGGAGCCAGTTGATCTGCAATAACATTAGCCACCATGAGTATAAAGAAGGAGAAAAATATCCAAATCATAATCGATACTAAAGCAGAAGTAGCTGTTTGACGGAATAAAATGGAGAAAAGAATTCCCAGGCTCATCCAGAAACCTAAATATACTATACTTAAAAGGAAGAACAATAATATTCGGAATATCTCCTGCATGGTAGGAATAATCCCAAACACAGCAATTTCTAAACCACTTATAATTATAATGATACTGACAAGCATTATTGAAACAGTAGATATTCCAGCTAAAAACTTGCCGTTAATCAGAGCATCCCTGTAGATTGGTTGAGCCAATACCATACTCATAGTTCCACCAGAACGCTCGCTGTTTATTGCATCAAAACCAAAGATAATTCCTATCAATGGACCGAAAAAACTAACAAAAAATATGAAAGAAGGGAGTGTTCCAGCAGAAAAAGTAAACATTTTCAGAAATAAATATTCTCCAGAAAATTGACTTACATCGCCCATTACTGATTGATGCATAACATAAATTATGGTACCAGCAGTAAGAGTTACGATTAAAAAAAGAATTATAAATTTTTTACTGCCCAGATAGTCTGCCAGTTCTTTCCAATATACTACACTTAAGCCAGACATATTTAATTACCCTCCTGAAAATATTTAGTATATATTCTTTCCAGGGAGATATCTTCGGCTCTTTTTTCTACCTTTAAGACACCTTTCAACTTTTTAATATTTTCAATAAGCTGAGAAGTATTTTCAGACTCATCAAAACTAATCTCCAGATGATTATTTTTCTCACTCAATATCTTTTTGCTTATCTCCCCCATAGAGCCCATTACAACCATTTTCCCTTTGGAAAAAATACCTATCTTTGTGCAGATCTTCTGCAGCTGATAGAGCAGATGCGAACATAAAAGAATAGTAATATTCTCCTCACGGTTCACCCTGGTAATCAGCTTTAAAATCTCTTCAACTCCCTGAGGATCAATTCCAGAAGTTGGCTCATCTAAAATTGCTAATTTTGGTTTTTTAACAAAAACAGTTGCTAATCCCAATCTCTGTTTCATTCCTTTAGAAAATTTCCCAACTTCTATATCTTTAACCCCAATTAAGCCTACCATTGATAATACTTCTTCCATTCTTTCTTCTGCTACATTTTTTGGAATATGATTTAAACGGGTCACATAGGATAAGTTCTCCCAGGCTGTCAAATCTTCATAAAAGCCAACATTCTCAGGTAAATAGCTTGTTATACTTTTTACCCTGATAGGCTCTTTAGTCGAGTTATAACCAAAGACACTCACTTCCCCCGAGGTTGGCTCTGTTAACCCCAAAATCATTAAAATAGTTGTAGTCTTACCCGCACCATTGGGCCCAAGGAAGCCAAAAATCTCTCCTTCTTCTATTTTGAGATTAAGCCTATCAACAACAGGTGTTCCATTATATATCTTGCATAAATCTCTGGTCTCCAATATGGTCTGAGTTGTTTTCATCTCAAAGGTCTCCTCATCTTCTCCTTAATTTTAGAAAAATACCCATGAGCAGGGCAACGATTGCCAGAATAATTATAACTCCAACCCATCCCCACTTAGTTGGAACCTGAACAGTAGTTCTAAATTCAATCTTTTTCTGATCCTGGGTTCCGACAGCATTAATTGAAATCATATAATCTCCTGGTACGGTATTTTGAGGAACTTTTACTGTAAAAGTTATCTTCTCAGGCTGATTTGTCTGAACAATTGAAGGCAGCTCTGTTACCTTATCAGGATTAAATTTTATTTCCCACCCCTGCGGAGCGGTACTGAAAAAGGCGATATTATCTATTGAGGCTGAACCCTCATTCCAAAGAAAGAAAGTGAAATCTTTTTCTTCTCCAGAGATAGTAGACAATTTTAAATTTCCTGTATCTGTTCCCACATTCATAATATAAGTTCCGGTTACTATTGCTTTTAAGTCTATTGATTTTTCCAGTTCTCCCGCTTTTGCTAAAAACTTTAGCTCATACTCCCCTTTTTCGGAAGTGAAGGGAGTACTTACTGTTAACAGGATAGTTTCAGTCCCTGCTTTATTGACCTTTATAGCAGAAATCATTTCATCTTCCTTAAACCTGGGGCTAACAGAAGCTCTCCATCCTTGTGGCAGAACAACTCCGAAATCCATTACCTGATCTTCTGAGGTCTGGTTTTTTACTTCAATCTCGAACTTCATTGGCTTGCCGGATGCTGCCTCAATTACAGGATATTTTGTACTTAACATGATCTCATCTGTCTCTTTTTTAATCTCTTCTTCTACCTTACTAACAACAGCTACAACAATGTCTAATGAACGGGCAAGTTTTCCATCAACAGTTTCCGCTTTAATAGTAAAGGTATGTTCGTTTAGCTCCTTATCTTGCTCAATCTCTTTGGGTGCTTCTATGTGCAGATTCAATGTCTTGGAATTTTCCGGTTCGTTTGAGAGGAGGTTCAGCTGCTTGACTTTATAACCACGCCAGCTCTCATTGCGCAATGAAACATCCCAGTTTTTTGCTTCTGGATCATCAATCAGTTCAATATTTATCGCTAAAGGTTTTTCTCCCTGGTTGATAAATTTAATATCCAGATCAACATTCTGACCCTCCTCTAAAACAAGGTTAGAAAATTGACTGTAGACAAAAAAATCACTTTCAACTTTTTCTATTTGCACTTCTTGTGCAAGAGAGGGAAATGAAATAAGGGAAAAAATAACCAGTAGTATTACTTTAAAAAATAAAAAATCCTTAATTTTTCTATTCATCGACATTACCTCCAAAATCTAATCATAACTAATTTTGTTTATATAAATATTTTAAAAATCAAGGCTTTTAAAAAAGTCTATTAAATTGTGGTTTTAATATTCATCTCAAATAGATATGGGGTTTTACCCCTCCTTCTATTTATAAAATTTTACAAAAATCTTTTTTCTTGTCAAGATTTTTTAAATGTAAACTGTGATTAATTTGTGATAATGTCACCTTATTAATTATCTTGATAAAATGTCACTATGAATAAAGAGGTACTTTATCCGATGTCTCAAAAACAACTTAACAGGTATGTGACAATCTCCAAGCTGACAGATAAGCAGCTAACAGTAAAGGAGGCAGCAATATCTTTAGGATTATCTACCCGGCAAATCCTCCGCCTCAAGAAAGGAGTCAAGACATCTGGGGCAAATGCACTTATACACAAAAATAGCGGTAGAAAACCATCTCATGCGCTT
>JAXGTM010000027.1:0-16732 GCA_040774925.1 Atribacterota bacterium
CTATTGATAAAATACTTTTATAGAAAAATATTTCCTAATAAATAACTATTATTGACTGACATTAGATTATCAATTATAATACCAATATATAATGTTGAGCAATACCTAGCTCAATGCCTGGATTCGGTTTTTACTCAAAATTTAGACGGGATCGAGGTAATTTGTATAAATGATGGGAGCACTGATGGTTCAAAATTAATCCTTAAAAATTACAAAGAAAAGTTTCCTTCGTTAATTGTAATTGAACAAAAAAATGGGGGATTAGCAAAAGCAAGAAATATAGGTTTTAAAATTGCCACAGGGGAATATATCTATTTTTTAGATAGTGATGATTACTTGTTCCAGGGAACTATACAGATAATCTTAGAATTTGCGATATCAAATAAATTAGATGTTGGCTTATTCAATGCAGTAAATGATAACAAAAAGCAATATTACACTACGAATCAAAATATAAGTGGTATTTTAACTGGAATTCAATTTTTTGAATATTTCTATAAAATAAATGAGTTTTTCCCACCATCAGTTCAATGGCTATACATTTATAGAAAGGATTTCCTAGATTCGAATAACATACATTTCCCTGAGGGAAACCTACAGGAAGATGAACCTTATACAATTAAAGCCTTCTATTTTGCTCAACGTGCTGCAACCCTAAACATTTCATTAGTTTTTCATAGAGTATTTCGTTTGGGTTCAATAACTCAGAGTGCTCACATACAACATTTAATTGATGCAAAAACAGCATGGCAACAGACGTTTTATTTTCTTAAAAAGGAAAAGTGCGCTAATATGTATTTTTATCACAAAATATTCAGTTTATATCAAAATACAATTACTAAACTAACAAATAAAAACTTAATTAAATATCGCAAAGGATTTTTATCCAAAAATGATTTTCAAGTAATGCGTAATTGTTCTGTCAATTCTGAGTTGTTTAAATATTATTTCTATTATAGTACTAATTACAATCTTTTTAAATGGTATTTAGCTCCAAAGAAGTTTAAATTAATGATAAAAATGATCAATAGGATTTTAGTACTATATTACAAAACAATAGTATTACATGAAAGAAAAACCGCTATTTTCAATTCTTATTGCGAATTATAATAATTGCGAATTTCTATCTCAATGTATTGAAAGTGTTAAAAAACAGACCTATACAAATTGGGAGATTGTGATAGTAGATGATTATTCTTTAGATGACAGCATTCCATGTAACAAGAAGTTACTAGAAGATGAAAGAATTAGGATTTACTATAATGATAGAAATTACAAAACTGCTTATTCCTTCAAGCGATGTCTTGATCTTTCAAATGGAGAAATATGTGGGTTTTTAGGATCTGATGATGCACTCGATATTAAAGCTATAGAACTTACTGTTAATAAACACCTAGAACTTCCATCTTATAGTATAGTGTATACTCTTAACTATATCTGCGATAACAATCTTAAAATCCAATCCATTACAAAATGGGGAGGAAAAATGCCTGAAGGGGAAAGCCAACTAACTGTACCGGCAGGATTAAAAATCACATCATTTGCTACTTTTAAAAAGTCATTTTATAATAAAACAGAAGGAATCAATGATAAGTATACTCGAGGATTTGATCAAGATTTTTTTTACAAAATGGAGGAAGTGGGTAAAGTATATTGTATTGAAAAACCTCTATATTACTACAGGATACATAATAATAACATATCATTGAATGAAAATAATATAAAGGCTTGGTATTGGCTTTATATTGCCAACAAAGATGCATATCATCGACGTAAGAATAAAAAAATAGACATAAAAAATACTTCATATGGCGAACTACAACGTACTTATCTAAAGGTATGTCTTTTAAAAATTGATCAGAAAATCAGATATAATAATTTCGATAACATAATATACTACTATTATCAGATATTTCTACGATTTTTATGGGATAAGAACTTTCTGATAATTAAAGCACATATTTTTTTCTTTAAGCGTTTTCTATTAGGAATTATAAAGAAACATGAAGGTTCTTCTTTGCAATACAACTGACATAGGGGGTGGCGCAGCAAAAGCAGTATTAAGTTTACTCAAAGGGCTAACTGCAAACAATATAAATACCAGGATGCTTGTTTTAAATAAAGAAACAATAAATCCTTTGGTTTTAGAAGTTGGAGAAATTTTAGAGGATAAATCACTTGAAAGATTTTACGGGAAACTAAAAAGGAAGTTAAACTATTACTATACAAATTATAGATGGCATCAATATCCAAACCGTCAGAATATTGCCCTTGATGATATTTTTATTTCTTACCTTGAAAATACTCTAGATCTGATTGATTTTGACATCCTAAACTTGCACTGGATAGAAGGAGGATTTATCAATTTTACAGAATTAAGTCATTTAAATAAACCAATAATTTGGACTTTACATGGAAGTTTCCCTTTCACTGGGATTTGTCATCATCTTTTATGCGATAAGTATAAATCGCATTGTGGTTCTTGCCCTGCACTTGGATCAAAAAAAGAAAAGGACTTTAGTAACGTAAATTTTGAATTGAAAAAGAAAAGGTATAAAAATCTTAATCTCCATATTGTAAGTCCAAGCCAGTATCTGGCTAATCATGCAATGCAAAGCACTTTATTGGGAGAATTTCCAATTCATGTTATTCCTAATGGGATTGATATTCAGGTTTTTTATCCAAAGGACAAAAACAAGGTTAGAGAAACATTAAATATCAATAATAAAAGGTCCATTCTGTTTGGAGCGATTGCTGCAATATCAGACAAAAACAAAGGGTTTAAAACGCTGCTCGAAAGTCTTAAAATATTAAATAACGTATACCATCAGGATATCCAGTTCATCATGTTTGGGGAAAAGTTTAATGATGAAAATAGCTATGAGTTTAATATGGTGAACTTTGGTCATATTAATGATGATAACTTGATGTGTCAGTTATATTCGGCAGCGGATGTAATGGTTGTACCCTCGAAACATGAAAATTTATCTTACACTATCATGGAAAGTCTTGCCTGCGCAACACCCGTTGTAGCATTTAATGTGGGAGGCAACTCTGAAATGATAGACCACAAGCAAAATGGATACCTTGCAGAACCTTTTAATCCTAACGACTTGGCTGATGGTATAACCTGGTGTCTTGAAAACAATAAGTATGGTATGTTATCAAATAATGCCCGAAACAAAGTATTAAAAAATTTTAAGCTCGAAATAATCGTAAAGCAATATATTGATTTATATCAATCAATACTTGAAAATTGAGAATTTAAGTAAGCTGAAATTTATGAATGTCAAAAAAAATGAATTTGTTAAGATTATATTGTCTCCTTTAATATTAATTATTAAAATGAGGGAGAAGAAAAATGCTAATAAAACAACTTTGCTTTACGATAACATTTTTAAACCTGTTGAAAGTGGAAATATTGTTATCAAGGTTCCTGATCATCAAGGAAGTTTTGAATTCGATTTCAGATCGAGCATCTTGAAATGGATTCTACTGACTAAAAGCTATGAAGATGAATTACTTAAATTAATAAACCAACATCTTGATTCAAAAAAAGATGTAATTGATATAGGAGCTAATATTGGTTTATATACTGTTCTTTTCTCGAAGATAATCGAACCATCAAGGAAGGTGTTGGCAGTTGAACCAGTTCCTAAAGCAATTCAACTATTAAAAAATAATCTTTCCAGAAATGGTTGTATTGAGAATGTTCTTATATATGAAGGACTGACCTGTGATAAAAAAGCAAATTATAAGTTAAATACAGTTGAAGGGCTTGAGGAATACTCTTCGTTAGGCGAACTAGTTCATGTTTATGTGAACAATAAATCGAGTAAAACTATTGAAGTGGAAGGAGACACAATTGATAATTTGGTGAGAACAAATAAACTAAATCCAGGTTTTATTAAGATTGATGCTGAAGGTGCAGAGTTTAAAATACTTTCAGGAGCAAGGGAGGTCATGAAAGAATTCAGACCTACTATTCTGTGTGAAATAAGTAACAAATTACTAAAAGCTCAGGATAGTTCAAGCAAAGAAGTGTTCCAACTATTAAGAGAATTTAATTATAATATCATTGACGCCTATACATTAAATTCTGTAAAATTGCATGTAGAGGGAGAAATTCTCGCAATACCTAAATGAAATGCCAAAGATTTCTATAATTACTGTCAATCTTAACAACGCAGTTGGTTTAGATAAAACAATTGCAAGCATTGTTGATCAATTCTATAAAGAATTTGAGTATATTATTATTGATGGTGCATCAACTGATGGAAGCGTTGACATAATAAAAAAATATTCTAATAAAATTACCTACTGGATAAGTGAACCTGATAAAGGCATTTATAATGCAATGAACAAAGGAATAAAAAAAGCATCAGGAGAATATTGCATCTTTATAAATTCCGGAGATACCTTATCCGATGATCAGGTTCTATCTAGATTCATTGAAGGCGATAATGATTGCGATATATGTTATGGCAACTGTGCTTTTAAAACTCAAAAGGGACTCAGAGTTCAAGAATTTCCAACAAAATTAACATTTTATTGGATGTTTACTGAATACCTTAGCCATCCTTCCACATTTATAAAGATGCAATTATTTGATAGAATTGGGAAATATAACGAAGAGTTGAAGATTTCTTCGGATTGGGAATTTTTCCTGTTGGCTATTGGAAAGCACAACGCATCTGTATGTCATTTGAATGCAGTTATTGCAGTAATTGAAGAAGGAGGAATAAGTTCTTCGCCAAGATTTTCTTCTTTAGTTAAGGAAGAACGTGAACAGATTATGTTAAAACATTTCCCCTTTTTTTTTACAGATTACCAAGCACTTTATCATTATTATGAAAACTCATTTTTTCTTAGAACTAAAAGGATGATTAAAAAATCGATCGGATGGAAAAGAACTTATTAAAAGATACCACTGTTCTTCTTTTCACAGAACTTTTCCCATTTGGCATAAACTCCGAAAAGGTCTTTCTGCAACATGAAATTAGTTATCTGGTAGGTGCTTTTAAAAAAGTAATCATTTTCCCTCATCTCATTGAAGAAGAACAAACTACTTCAGGTAATTTCATTGTTGTTAAGAAATTTGAACGCTGTTTGCGGAAACGTAATAAAAGCATCATGCTCTTTTACGCATTAACACAGTTATTGTTTTATGAAGAATTGTTTACAAAAAAAATATCCTTCTGGAATCTGCCCAGAATAAAAAGATTGACGAATTACATTGCTCGATCTGCACTAACTAAAAAATGGTTCCAAGCCTATATAAGCGAAAATAAACTAAAACATTCAAATTTGTTAATATATTCCTACTGGAACGATGAGGTTATTACGGGGCTTCTCGGTTGCAAATTCAATGTGCCAAATGCCTACTATATTTCACGTGCTCATGGGCATGACTTAAATGAAGATTATTGGGGATATATACCTTGCCGAGGGTACAACCTGGCAAAACTAGACCGTCTATTTCTGGTATCCAATCATGCAATGGAATATGTCAGGGTACTTTACCCCGGAATGAAAGATAAACTAGCACTATCCTATCTTGGAGTCAAACCCTCAGCAAAACCAGCTGCATTTTCAACTGACGGGATTGTACGAATAGTTTCTTGCTCTTCGGTTGTGAAAGTCACAAGCATTGACCTGGTAGCAAATTCTCTGGCTAGATACGCTTCACAGTACCATAATAAAGTCGAATGGATCCATTTTGGGGATGGCTTACTCATGCCGGAGATTCGTTCACTTGCCGATACATTAGCTACACCTTCTTTTAAAATCAACCTGCCTGGCTTTTTGCCTAACGAAAGAATTTCCCAATTTTACATGGATCATCCGGTTGATCTATTTATCCATCTAAGTGAATCAGAGGGTGTACCTCTTGCCATTCAAGAGGCACAAGCACATGGAATACCGGTTATTGCGACTAAGGTAGGAGGTATCCCGGAAATTATTAATTCTGAAGTTGGCATTTTATTACCTGTCTCCTCGACTGAAGATGAAATAGCAGATACAATATTTTATATCACTCAAGAAAGGGAAAGATTCTTATTAATGCGAGGTAAAAGTTTTGAAAATTGGAGTTTACTTTTTGATGAAAAAAAGAATTACCCAAGTTTCATCAATCTGTTAAAAGAATTATTGATGAATACACCATACAATGGGCATTGAACATGGATAGAATCAAACAGTCTGAGATTGATTTTTTTAAATCAGCATTAACAATAGAATCGGAAATTGCTTCAGTTAATCAAATTTTAGAATGGCTTAAGACCAAAAATAGTGAAAATGAGGTTCGGATCGAACAAATTTCGCTTGATAAAATGCGATCTTGGAAATTTGATGAGAATACTGGGAACATTATTCATGAAACTGGTCGTTTCTTTTCAATTGAAGGAATTAGAGTCAATACAAACTGGGGGAATACACCTACTTGGGAACAACCGATAATTAATCAACCAGAGATTGGACTTTTAGGTATAATAGCAAAAAAGATAAAAGGGATTCTCCACTTTTTAGTTCAAGCTAAAGTTGAACCAGGGAATATTAATCTTACCCAAATCTCACCAACACTTCAAGCTACAAAAAGTAACTATACTTGTGTTCACAAAGGTAAGATCCCGACATTTCTTGAATATTTTGATGGTAAAAGACCAGTGAAAATTTTGTTCAATCAGTTGCAAAGTGAACAAGGTGCCAGATTTTTGCATAAAAGGAATTGTAATGTAATAATTGAAATTCCTGAAAATGAGAATATATATATACCAAGTAATTTCATTTGGGTTACTTTAGGTCAATTGAAGGAGTTAATCAAATACGACAATATTGTAAATATGGATACTCGTACTGTAATATCCGGGATACCTTTCGGTTCATACGGGAGCGATACCTTAAAGTACTTCCTTGCTTTGAAAATCTCAACTAATTATAATGAACAATTATTGAATTCAATGCTCAATTCCGAAATACATTTACACGATTTTGACCAGATAATTTCATGGATAACCAATTTAAAAACCCGATTTGAATTATCCGTAACCCATATACCTTTGAATAGTGTTAATGATTGGAAGTATGATGGTTCTTCGATATATCATAAAGACAAAAAATACTTTTCAGTAATTGGCATAAACGTCGAAATAGCAAATCGGGAGATTGTAAGCTGGGATCAACCTTTGCTGAAACCTTCTCAGGAGGGTATTATCGCATTCCTAATCAAGCCAATTATGGGGATTTATCATTTCTTGGTACAAGCTAAAGTAGAGGCCGGGAATTTTGACATTCTTGAATTAGCGCCAACAGTTCAATGTTTAACTGGAAATTACCGAACTGGGGAAAATGAATATTTTGTACCATTTCTAGATGAGATACTTAACGCAGAAAAAGATCAAATTTGGTATTCAGCTTTACAGAGTGAAGAAGGTGGGCGTTTTTATAGAGAGCAAAACAGAAACATGATTATTGAAGTCAGACCTGATTTTCCAGTTCAGGTACCTGAGAATTATTGCTGGATGACTTTGAACCAACTTTCAACATTTATCAAGTTCAACAATTATTTAAATATTGCAGCCCGAAGTCTGATTTCTGCGGTTTCATTTTGAAATATTTCATGCCAGGAAAAATTAAAATAGGAGTCTTGGGATGTGCTAGTATTGCACACCGTTCAATTATACCAGCAATAAAGGACTTATCTGCCAAGTTTAAATTGGTTGCTGTAGCCAGTAGGTCTATAGATAAAGCGGAATTATTCGCGAAAGAGTTTAATTGCGAAGCTGTGACCGGATATGACAACTTAATTAATTCTGATAAAATAGATGCCTTGTATATTCCCTTACCAACAGGGTTACATAAAGAATGGATAAAAAAAGCCCTGTTAGCAGATAAACATGTGTATGCTGAGAAATCAATAGCGTTAAACCTTACCGAAGCTAATGAAATGGTTGGAATTGCAAAACAGAAAAACCTGGCTCTTATGGAAGGTTATGCTTTTCAATATCACAGTCAACATCGATTGGTTTTAAATCTGATAGAAGATAAGGAAATTGGAGATATTCGTCATTTCTCCAGTTCATTCGGGTTCCCTCCATTGTCATACGACAACTTTAGATATAATGATGTCTTAGGCGGTGGTGCCCTAATGGATTCTGCGGGATATCCTGTCAGAGCAACACATCTTATTCTAGGGAATGATTTTGAAGTAAAAGGATCTACATTGTTTTATGATCCAAAAATGAGAACTAATATTTATGGTAGTGCTTTCTTATCAAATTTAAAAGGACTGGGAGCTTCAATATCTTTTGGATTTGATAATTTTTACCAATGTCGATATGAATTATGGGGTGAAAAAGGTAAAATCATTGCTGATCATGCGTTT
The DNA here is from genome assembly GCA_040774925.1 of Atribacterota bacterium. Taxonomy (GTDB): domain Bacteria; phylum Atribacterota; class Phoenicimicrobiia; order Phoenicimicrobiales; family Stramentimicrobiaceae; genus Stramentimicrobium. Next base: position 8,384 of record JAXGTM010000027.1, read on the forward strand.
ACACCAAAGTCTGATTATAGTCCTAAAATTTTTATTGAAACCCATAAAGGGATTAAAGTAATCCAAGCTGAACCAGATAACCAATTTATTAAAGCATTTGAAGAATTCTTCAATATTATAAATAATTTTAAGGATAAAGACAAACATTACAATGATATTGTTTTGCAAAGTAAATCGTTAGAGGAAATCAGAAATCAAAGTGATCACTAATATGAATAAGGATGCAAGGATAATCCAGCAAGTTAGGCCCTTGCAATTCTTTGTGCTTCTTTTTAAAGATATTAATATAATGATGGAGAAATGTAATTTTGATAAATATGCATCTGATTACCGTGAAATACATGATAAGTCGATGAAACTAACTGGTGCGAATAGTGATTATTTTAGTGAATATAAAATAATTGAACTTATAAAACATGAAAAAAAGTTATCAAAAATTAATATTTTGGATTTTGGTTGTGGAGATGGGAATAGTCTCTTTTATTTAAGGGAATATTTCCCAAATGCATATTTAACCGGAGTCGATATTTCTGAGAAATGTTTGATAAAAGCAATTAATAAAGGGATTTCGAACTCACGTTTTGTATCATTTAATGGACATACACTACCATTTAATAATAATGAATTTGATGTTATATTTGCATCTATGGTTTTTCATCATATCGATTTTGATCTTCATGAAAAAATAATGTGTGAAATTAAAAGAGTATTAAACAAAGATGGGAGATTCTATAATTTTGAGCATAACCCATTTAATCCAATAACACGCAAAATAGTATGTAATTGCGAATTTGATAGTGATGCAAAATTACTTAAACCTTCATACAGCAAATATCTAATTTCAAATAGTGGTTTAAAATTACAAAAATTAACTTATACGATGTTTCTCCCTCGTTATAGAATTTTTAAATTTCTATATGGATTTGAAAAAATGCTTACTTGGTTACCTTTAGGTGCACAATATTATATTAAAGCAATAAAATGAGTACTGAAGTTGACATTTCTGTTATCAGTCCAGTTTACATGGCAGAAACTATTATTGATAATTTAGTAGAACGGATCAGATTTTCTGTCTCTAAATTAACAAATAACTACGAAATAATTCTAGTAGAAGATTGTGGACCAGATAAATCCTGGAAAAAAATAGAAGAGAACTGTGTGAAGTACGCAAATGTACGAGGAATTAAATTAAGTAGAAATTTTGGTCAACAGCATGCAATACAAGCCGGGCTTGATATTAGTAAAGGGAAATACATTGTGACAATGGATTGTGATCTACAAGATCAACCTGAAGACATAGTTCAACTTATCAAGAAATCTGAAGAAGGCTTTGATATTGTTGTAGCCCGTCGAAAAAACAGGAAAGATGATATTTTTAAGAAGATGTTTTCAAAATTGTTTTACAGTGTTTTGAGTTATTTAACAGAAACAGATCAGGATAGTAGCGTAGCAAATTTTGTCGTATATAAAAGGAATGTTGTAATTGCGATGGCTTCGCATAAAGATCACTATCGTTATTATCCTATGCTAAGGCAACTTGTAGGGTTTAATTGTGCAAAAATTGTAGTACAACATGCCGAAAGAAAAGATGGTAGATCCTCTTATACATTAAATAAAAGATTAAAGCTTGCTTTGAATACCATCTTAACTTTTTCAGATAAGCCATTGCGATTAACAGTTAAGTTCGGGGTTATTCTTTCTTTTTTATCAATAATTTTATCAATAATTTTGGTTATTTTATATTTTATAAGTGAAGTAAAAGCACCCGGATGGGCAAGTCTTGCATTATTATTAAGTTTTTTTTCCGGAACCATAATATCCATATTAGGAATGGTAGGCCTTTACATCGGTCGTATTTTTGAGAGTGTAAAAAACAGACCTACTTATATTGTCGATAAAATAATAAATTAAAGTAACATGTAACTACCTAAAAACAATTCGTTAATGAACACAAATAAAAAATGTATCGTTTTTGGCGCTAATGGTTATATAGGAAGCCATTTAATTCACTTTTTAAAAATTGCAAATTTTAATATTAAAGCATCTGATATTCATGATAAATGCTATAATTCTGATATTGATTACAAAAAGATTGACATTTTAAACATCGAAAACTTTAAGGGGATTAATTGGGCTGTTGATTATGTTTTCGCTTTTGCCGGAGTTACAGGTACAATTGATGGATTTGAAAACTATGAGAAAAGTATTAAGGTTAATGAGATAGGCCTACTCAATATATTAAATGAGATTAGAAATTCTAATTACAATCCACGAGTCATATATCCCTCAAGCCGTTTGGTTTATAAAGGTTCATGTTTACAATTAAAAGAAGATGATCCTAAAGAGCCCAAAACAGTGTATGCTATTAATAAAATTACTTGTGAGAATATTTTATTCGCTTATAAAAACACGTTTGATATACCTTATACTATTTATAGGATAGGTGTTTTATATGGTAATAATCTTGGAACGGATTATTCATTTGGTACAATAGGAAATTTCCTTAATCAGGCTAAAAAAAATAAAATTATAAATGTATATGGAGATGGTTCACTTCGTCGGACATTTACTCACATAGAAGATGTTTGTCAACAAATAATAATGAGTTGTGTGCATAACAAGTCAGTCAATCAGATATATAATACAATTGGGGAAGCATATAGTTTAAGTGAAATAGCATCAATGATAGCCGGAAAATATAATTCAGAAACAGAATTTTCCAAGTGGCCAGAAAAAAATCTTAAAATAGAATCTGGTCATACAATATTTAATTCACATAAATTAAGGAACGGTTTTAATATCGAACTGAAAAATTCATTTAAAAATTGGCTAATTAATATTACACTCGCATAAATGAAAATTGGGAAATGTATAGATAAATCTCGTCTTCAACTAATTATAACTATAGTTATATTTATCATTCTAGAAATCCCGTATTTATCATCTATACGCCCTGTGATGTACGATGAAGCATGGTATTCTAGTACAGGATACAATTTTTATATTGGCAATGGATTTTACAATACTATAGTTGGAAGCGGTGGAAATGCCAATTTTGTTCTACCTCTATTTATTGGTATCTTCTTTAGAATATTCGGCGCTTCGTTATTTTCTGCACGTTTGGTTGCAGTCGTGTCAGGTATAATATTTATATTCATTTTGTACAAAATTTTAAATCTACTCAATATAATTCCGAAAATCCAAATAGTTGCATATGCTACTTTTTTATCGTTACCATTTTTCAATACAGTGTTCAGATTTGCACGACCGGAATCTATTGCAATAGTTTTTTTTATTTCTGCTATCTATTTCCATCTGAATTTTATAACAAGAAGTAACTATTTATATATAATTTATACAGCAGTCAATTTGTTGATCGCATTTCTTTCTCATCCTTTTTCATCAATATTTTTCTTACTTATAGGATTAAATTTATTTATAATATCCATTCATAAACGAGATATAAAATTGTTGAAGTACATAGTATTATTTGGTTTAATCGGGCTTTCGGGTTTTTTTATTATATTTTTTGTATCGAGTTATTATAACAATAATGAATCTGACACAATAACATCATTACAATCAATACTCCTAAGAACCTTTTTAAATCAAACTGTTAATGAATCAATAATTTTAAGAATTACTACTTTTATCAACTATTGGATATTTTCTCCTAAAGCCATCTTTTCAGTTCCACTATTAATAATCGTTATTGGAGGTTTTTTTACTTCTGACAAAAGGGTACAAACTCTTTCTGCCCTATCTTTTTCTTATTTAATTCTGTCATTCTTTATCTTTAAAAATGGTCAGGAGTTATTCCCCTTAATTTTTGATTATTTTATAGGAACATCTTTAATCGTAACAGCTAGTGTTTTTAACTATATGCATCAGAAATTTTTCAAATCTACAGTATTTATATTTATCTGTTTTACAATTCTCAATTTTGCAGCAACCATAAGTTATAATTTAATAAAACATGAAAATATCAATAAAGTTTTACAAGCTGATTTTCCTCTAATCATTCCCGAAGGATCAAAGGTCTTCGGCCCACTTAGGTTTTGGTTTTTTGCTCCCAATACATATTATATTTCCGATCACTACTTATTAGATTTTCCAGATATAAATACACTTGATTATGTTATTACCAATTCTGTAGATGAAGACATTTATCCTACTTATTCTTATTTTGAGATGAAAAAATGTTCTTTTATATTAATCTATTCAAAACACTCAAAGCAATATGGTAACATTTCTGTTTTTAAAAGAAAAGCAAGATAGTGAATGCATATTATAAACCAACCCCAAAAAAAAAACATTCAGGAGAAATTATTCTAATTCAAATTAGATATATTATAAGCTACAAATTTTGTCAAAGAAATTGAAAAAAAACAACAATACAATTAATTTGTTAATCTTATTTGTTAATCTTATTGCATTGTTTTATCTTTTATTATTGGCATTTTTTGCATCAGCAGTAACAGGCGATGACTATGCTTTGCTAAATCAATACAATAACCTGGGCATTTTCAAGACAATTACGAATACTTACTTAAATTTTTCAGGCAGATATGCTGCTTTTTTCTTTAGCGGAATATTATATAAGTTTTTTATAATCACCAACTCATTTCTCTGCATTACCTTGATAATCATACTGTTTGGAATTTTTTCATTTTACATTTTCCTGAAAAAATTGTTAAAGGGGATCAGCCAATTAACTATAGTTAATTATAGCGCATTCATGTTTTGTATATTTGTTCTTGCAGCATTTGATTTTTCTTCCTTTTATTGGCTATGCGCAATAAGCTATTTTTTCGTAGTATTTATTTTTCTAGTAGAAATAGCATTACTAATTGACAAACAAAACAGCATTCTGCAATATATAGGAATATTAATATGTTCCATATACTTGGGGGGAGGTGGCGAACAGTTTACCCCTTTAATTCTTACTTTGCATCTATTTTTTTATTTGTTTTTAAAGTTGTACAGTAAAAATCAGGGAATGTCTGCATTAAGAAAAAAAATAATTTTTTCGTTTATTATTTGTTCTATTTCTTTCTTATTTTTACTGATAGCACCAGGCAATTACATCAGAATGAATGTTAATAGCAATCAGCCTTCATTAGCTATGACAATACCATTAACATTTAAAGCAATGGCACTTCTTTCAGTTCATACTATCTTTAAAATTCCATACTACTTTGTAATTATTCCATTATTTATCCATTTAGGTAGTAAAAATTCTTTAAAAATCAACCTACATAAAATAGATACCAAAGTTGTGTTTTTTATTCTCCTTTTTCTGATTTTTGCAGGAATATATCCCGCTGTTTTTGTATTTGGTCGGCTCTTTGATACAAGGGCATTAACTCACATTGAGTTGCTGTTTATTTTTTTTACTGCATTTCTGGCTTACTATCTTGGAAATAGTTCGCCGCATATCAATAAGCATATCAAATTCATAAATTATTCTATTTTAGTTGCATTTATCTTTTTTATTATATCAAAAACGTATATTGAATACCCATTAATTAGAAGTTATCACAAGAGTATTGAAGAGCGAGTTAATTTTCTTAAGAACGAGAATAAATCGACCAAAGGAGGTATAGTAAATTTGAAACCATTGAATCATCCGACTTATTTCACATATTTCAGTCAACTTAGATGGAGAATATATCGATTAGGAACAACGAAAAGTAATTATAAAAAGTACATTAGTCCTTACGTTACCGAAGACATTTCTGTTGATCCAAAACTAAATATTGAAGTTAAAAAATACTACAACCTAAACTTTGATGTTAAATTAGTTGATCAGTCAATTACTCCCACATTCAATACATTTCGAAATCCCAATGTTGATTAAAAAGAAAGCTTCAATATACTGGATCACTCCAGAAAGTTTTCTAGATGTTGATATTCCTGTAATTGAGCAACTAGTCAAAGAATATAAAATATTTTGGCATATTATTGGATTCGACAGGTCTTACAGAGGAATGTACTCTCTATCCGAAATAGATTTAGTCGCAAAAAAAAACCATATCAATTATATAATTCATAAGCAAAAATTCAGGTTTAGCAATCCTTTAATCATTTTATTCTATTTACAAATTATTAGAAAGATAAGAAAATTTAAAATGGACTTATTATATACATCGTATTTGGGTGAACCGATCTTCCTTTTCCTGCTTATACTATATATTCCCGTAAATAAAATGGTTATTGCAAATCATGATATTTATTTGCATAGCAGCGAGAAAAATATTCAGGTTAAAAATCTTTATCATAAGTTCTACAGAAAGCTTTATTCAAATTTTCATTTGTTTTCAAATACTCAGACTACCCTTTTTAGACAAACCTTTGAAAACAAAAAAATACTTACAACCCCACTATGTATCAAGGACTTCGGAAAACCCACTCATGTTAACAAATCCACAAAAGTAAGATTTTTATTTTTTGGGACCATTCTACCATACAAGGGACTAGATATTCTATTAAATGCTGTGAATTATTTAATTGAAACTTGTAATACGACAAACTTTACCTTAACAATTGCAGGTAATATTAGTTCCAGAGAATGGAATGAATATGCGAAATTGGTAAAGTATCCAAAATTTATCAGGTTAGAAACAAGAACAATTAGAAATATTGAAATAGCTGATTTGTTCTGTAACTCAGATTATCTAGTTTTACCCTATAAAGATGTAACACAATGCGGTCCTCTAATGATTGCTTTTAATTATTTTTTGCCTGTTATTGCATCTGACCTCCCTGGTTTCGGGGAATATATTTCGGTATGCGAAACAGGATATCTTTTTAATAATAAAGATTTTAAGAATCTAGCGGAGGTCATGGCTAATTGTATACAAAACAACTACCAAGATTTCCTTTCAGGGAACATTATGCGAATAGTCAAAAACAAGTTTACACCGGAAGTCATATCACCACAATACATTAAGTATTTCAATACTTTATTATATGAATTGGATTAATATTACTTTAAGAAACAATTTATAAAAAGTTACATTTGAAATGAATAAACAGCCATACAGAGTTCAGTTTACAGATCCGAATTAGTATAAGCATGAATCAAAAATCTTTGACTTTTTTGCCAAGCTACTTCTCAAATCAAGCAATACTAACATATTTTTTACTTTTATTAATATGTTTATTGGCTTTCCCTAATAAACTTCCTTGGCTTTGGATAATTTTTGGAATAACCGCAGTCATTGGTTTCTTTTATTTTTCAAATCAACTTTCAACCAGATGGACCAATCTGCCTGAATCAAATTTTTACAGTAGACTTTTCTGGATGTCATTTATCATTCGATTTACCTATGTGATATTTATCTACTATTTTTATCAGGTAAAAACTGGTCGACCGTTTGAATTTAAAGCGGGTGATTCTATCGATTACCATAACATTGGGAATTGGATTGCTAATGCTTTAAAGGAGGGACGATTAATAGCTTTTTTATCAGATTCTCGCTTTCCTTTATCTGATAAAGGTTTCCCAATTTGGGTATCATTAATATATTTAATGACCTTTCGCAGCATTGTTGCTGTCCGAATAATGAATGCACTATTAAGTGCATGGATGATTATTTTTATTTACAAGTTATCCAAACGGAATTTCGGAGAAAAAGCAGCGCGTCTGTCTGCCATTTTTTCTATGCTCCTGCCAAATTTCATTTATTATACTGGCTTGCACATTAAAGAAACTCTGATGGTTTTCCTGGTTGTCGCCTTTATGGAAAGAGCCGATTTAATGGTGCGGTCTGTTAGAAACCATATACAATTGATTATTCAAGTAATAATAATAGGTGCATCATTATTCTTGTTCCGCACTCCTTTGGCTGTTACAGCTTGGTTTGCACTGATCAGTGCTTTGCTGTTATCGGATAATCGTCTAATACAGGCTAGTCGTAAAGTAGTGTATGTTTCCTGGATCATTATTGCAGTCTTGTTTCTTTTCTCTGGCCAGATATTCTCAGAGATTTCAGAAACTCTAAATGAACGTAAAACCAACCAGGAGTACTCTATGTCTGACATTGCTAAAAGAGAAGGAGGCAATAATCTGGCAAAATATGGTTCAACAATTGTCTTTATTCCACTAATGCTTCCCTCACCTATACCAACTATTGTAGATATACCAAATCAGGAAAACACTCTGATGCTAAACGGGGCATTTTTTACGCGTAATGTATATATCTTTTTTGTAGTTCTTGCTTTGGCTATGATTGTTAAAAGAAAAATGATTCGGCAACACATTCTCGTTTTAATATTCACATTTTCTTACCTCCTTGTCCTTGCAAACAGCGGATTTGCCTTATCTGAACGATTTCATCTACCTGC
>JAXGTM010000028.1:0-16358 GCA_040774925.1 Atribacterota bacterium
AGACAGTAAAGGAGTGTTTAACCTTTCAGGGGAAAAAAGAGAAAGCAGGTAAAAAGAGGAAATTACTAATAAGGCAATTCCTATAATTTTTTTTTTAATTAAATTGTTGTTTTTAACTATTTTAACCATTTTAATGTTGATTTATTAGAGACATAGAAATAATAAATATGGCTATAAACCAGAGATAGTAACTAAAATACCTTAATTTGAATCTAATTAACATTTTCATAAAAAATTTTACAGCAAAACATCCAGAAATGAAAGTAATAATCCCAGAAACTAATAGAATAAAAAGATTAACATCGAGCTGGGAAATTTCTTTAATTTTATATAGTGATGCTCCTATAATTAAAGGAATTGATAATATAAATGAATACTTTGCGGCAAATTCTCTATCAAGTTTTCTCCCCAGAGCCATTGTAATAGTAAGTCCTGATCTAGAAATACCGGGCATAATAGCAATTGCCTGGGCAAATCCAATAAATATTGCATCAACTATACTTACCTCTTTTATATCTTTTAATTCTTTTGTAAAAAACTTATCAGTTATAAAGAGACAAATTCCGGTCAATATTAACATAAAAGAAATGAATATGAGATTATTGAACATCTGTTCAATCATATCTTGAAATAAATAGCCAATTATTGCACCTGGTATTGTACTGACAATAAGTAACCAGGCAAACTTCGAATAATGGTCATTTTTTAGATAGGTAGTAAATGTGGAATAATTGTATATTTTTGAAAAACTTTTTATAAAGGAAAAAGAAATATTTGTTATTTCTTTTCTAAATAAATATATAACTGAAAATGATGTACAAAGATGTACAAAAAGCTCGAAAGCAACACCAGGAACTTTTATGTTCAGGATCAATTGACTTATTGCTAGATGAGCAGAGCTGCTAATTGGAAGGAATTCCGTTAACCCTTGTATAAGTCCAAGGATAATGTAATACACTGATTCCCTCCCCTTTTTGTTAACAAATATGTATGTGCCTTTATTATAATAAAATTAATTAATACAAACTTCATTTACTCAATAGCTTTGACACCGGAGTGGCCAAAACCTCCTTCACCCCGTATAGTATTGTCCAATTCCTTTGTCTCAATTAATAATGCTTGAAAAGTTTTTTGAAATACTAATTGGGCAATACGGTCTCCCCTTTTGATATAGAATATTTCCTTTCCATGATTTATTAATATTACTTTTACTAAACCTCTGTAATCAGCATCAATTGTTCCAGGAGAATTAAGTACTGTAACACCATATTTGTTAGCTAATCCGCTTCTAGGCCTTATTTGTCCTTCATAACCGACCGGTATAGCAATCTTTATACCAGTTGAAATTAGTTTCCAGTCTCCCGGCATTATTTCTACTGTACCGCTTTCGGCACAATGCAAGTCTATCCCGGAGGCAAATTTACTTGCCATTTTTGGCAAAGGCAAGTCATCACATCCTGCTACTCTTTCAATCTTTACTTCAATTTTACTGATATCATTGCTACTTTTCATGAAAATCCTGATTATCTATAATTGTTCTTCCTGCTATCTCTACTATCAAAGTGCCTTTCACTCTTTTCTGGCCTTGGCATAAGGTCCTTTTTACTTAAATCAATTTTTCCCTGTTGGTCAACCCCTATAACTTTAACCTGAATTTCATCATCAGTCTTCAAAATATCTTCAACTTTACTAACATGTGAATATGATAAGTTTGAAATATGCAAAAGCCCTTCTACACCTGGAAGTATTTCAACAAATGCCCCGTACTTAGTTATTCTCTTAACCTTACCATTATATATTTCCCCAATTTTTACTTCTCTGACCAATCCCTCGATAAGGTATTTCGCCTTTACTATCTTTTCATTATCATCAGCAGTAATGAATATTTCACCATTATCTTTAATGTCTATACAGGTGCCTGATTCTTCTATTATTTTCTTTATATTTTTTCCACTAGGTCCAATAATACTACCTATCTTATCAGTGCTAACCTTAATAATAAGCATTTTTGGAACATATGTTGAAAGCTCAGCTTTTGCCTCAGATATTGTTTCACTCATTTTTTCTAAAATATATAAACGGCCTATTCTAGACCTTTCCAGAATATCTTTTAAAATATCAATAGATACTCCATCTATTTTCAGGTCCATCTGGATAGCTGTTATCCCATCTTTGGTACCAGCTGCTTTAAAATCCATATCACCATAATGATCTTCAATACCTAAAATATCAGTCAAAATCTCATATTTATTACCATCTTTAACCAACCCCATGGCTACACCTGCAACTGGTTTTTTTATAGGGACTCCGGCATCCATTAAAGATAGACTTGTTCCGCAAACAGTCGCCATAGAAGATGAGCCATTAGATTCTAATATCTCTGACACTACACGAATTGTATAAGGAAACTCTGTTCCATCTGGAATAAGGGCTTTTACAGCTTTTTCTGCTAAAGCACCATGACCGATTTCTCTTCTCGATTGTGATCTTCTGGGCTTTATATCTCCAACCGAAAAAGGAGGAAAATTATAATGCAGATAGAATTTACGGGTAGTATCCTCTTCTAAGGTATCAACAGATTGCTCATCTCTTACTGACCCCAGGGTAGTAATTACTAAGGCTTGGGTTTGTCCTCTGGTAAAAAGAGCACTACCATGGACTCTAGGCAAAATACTTATTTCGCTGTCTATTGTCCTAATATCTTCAGGTTTTCTACTATCAACTCTCATTCTCTTTTCAATAATTATTTTCCTCATTATCTCTTTACATGCATAATCATACATTTCATTAATAACTACAGTATCGGGTTCCTTATCCTGTTCGAGGTAATTATTTTTAAGATTTAGAATGATTTCTTCTTTTAAATGATCCAGATTCTCTTCTCTTTCTGCTTTATCGATAGTAGTAATAGCAGTTTCGATATGATCAGTATAATCTCTTTTTATCAATTCATATATTTTATTTTTTTCATCGGTTAAAGATTGCTCTAAATGCCAGGTTTGGTGTAATTTCTCAGGTCTAACTTCTTGAACAAATTTTACCTGCATTTCAACGATTTTCTTAATTTCTGTATGTGCTTTTTCAATAGCTGCTAAAATTATCTCTTCTGATAATTCTTTTGCTTCACCTTCCAGCATAATTACAGATTCTTTTGTGCCAGCTACCACAATGTTAAGCTGACATTCCTTAAGTTCTTCCACCGAAGGGTTTATTAAATAGTTCCCGTTTTTATAACCAATGCGTATTGCAGCAACAGGATTAAAAAAAGGAATATCGGAAATATAGAGTGCACAGGAAGCCCCAATAATGGAAATGATATCAGGAAGATTCTCCTGATCATAAGACAATACAGATGTAATAATTTGAACATCATTAAAATACCCCTCCGGGAATAGAGGGCGTATAGGTCTATCGATAAGGCGTGAAGTCAAAATTGCATTTTCACTTGGCTTACCTTCTCGTTTAAAAAAACCACCGGGTATTTTGCCAGCAGCATAAAATTTTTCTTCATAATCCACTACAAGTGGAAAAAAATCAGTTCCTTCTTTAGCTTCTTTTGAAGCAACAGCTGTAACAAGCACAACAGTTTCTCCGCAGGTAACAGTAACCGCGCCATTTGCCTGTTTCGCTAATTTTCCTGTTTCAACTTTTATATTTTTGCCGCCAATTTCTATTTCAGCATTATGGGTAACTATTTTAGACATAAATCAGATTTCTCCTTGGATATAAACATTCCATTCTCTTTAAACTTATTATTTCCTAAGGTTTAACTGATCAATTAACTGACGATACTTTTCAACATCGTTGTCCTTCAGGTAATTTAGGAGATTTCTTCTTTTACCAACCATTCTTAATAATCCATACTTTGAATGCTTATCTTTTTTATTTTCATTCAAATGTTTTGTTAAACTATTTATTCTTTCAGTTAAAATAGCCACCTGAACTTCTGTTGAACCGGTATCTACTTCATGGTGCTGGTACTCTTTGATAATTTTATCTTTTAATTCTTTATTAACCATTTTGGCTAAACTCTCCTTCTATACTATGTTATTGTATAAGATAATTAATTAACTAAATAATTTTAAATATAATATTTGAATATTTCTATCTCTTTTAAACCTCTGTTCACATGATGTCTGAGAAACTGACAGGAAAGTAGGCTTATATTAGCTGGTACATCTTAAATGGGGAATATTTACCTGCTTAAATCCCTAAGCAATCCTACATCATTATGTAATGATATCATAATTTGAATATTCATTCAAATATATTTTGTGATAACAGAAAATGATTAATTTCAAAAATCAAATTATTATTAAATAAAACAATATTAATCTTATTATCTTATATTGCAAAGCAGTTAAGATGGTTTTGCTAGCTCTTCGCTTACTCATTGCGCTAGAATCAAATATATTATAATTATATCAGTCTAATTTTTTCCAAATGCTAATTATTTTTTTTTGATTGAGGTCTTTGTATTTTATCAAAATATTTCTCAGCTATACTCTTGTCCATATTTATCTGATCTATTAACTGTTCAAAACTATTAAATTTTTCCTCATCCCGAATTTTTTTTAGAATGGAAGCAGATATTCTTTTGCCATATAAGTAACCATCATAATTGAAAATATGTGCTTCAATAGTAACAATTGGCATATAATCGTCTTTTGAATCATTATTAAATGTAGGTTTAGTACCAATGCTAACCAGCCCGCGATATTCTTTGCCAGATATTTCTATTAAAGCTATGTAAACTCCGTTATGTGGTATCAATTTTCCAATAGGAGGTTCTATATTGGCTGTAGGGAAGTTGAGGACTGTTCTCCCTCTCTTGTCTCCATGGATTACTTCACCACTTATTTGGTATGGATACCCGAGAAATTGATTTGCTTTATCTGTATCACCATTCTTTAAAAACTCCCTTATAAGAGTACTGCTGACAATTTGCCCGCCATTTAATTTTACCGGATCCAATATATAGTTTTTATAATTATACTTATTACTTAAAAATTTTATTAAATTTATGTCACCTTTTTTCTGAAATCCAAAGTGGTAATTATAACCGGTAAAAACTGAACCCATATTAAATTTATCAATTAATATTTCTTTGATGAAACTTTCACCGCTGATATTTTTTAGCTTCTCATTGAAATCTAGAACAAATATTTTTTGAATACCAATTTTTTTAATAAGCTTTACTTTCTCATGAAGTGTAGTTAGGAGGCAAAAATTGTTATTATTTTTTATAATTGTTTCTGGATGGGGATCTAACAGGACTGCTACACTGGTTGCATGTGCTAATGTTGCAGCATTTACACACATATTTAATAGCGCCTGATGTCCCAAATGAACTCCATCAAAAAATCCTAAAGCTATATAAGAAGGTTTTTTTTCGTTATTAGATATATTTTCTTCTAAAAAGGATTCATAAGAAAAAGATTCCATGAGATTATTTTACCTCTTTGTCAGTCTAATATTATTAAAATAGTCATTTCATTTAAATTATTACATAAACTGCTTTACAAATAATTGTTCTGGTCAGATAGAGATTCCAATACTCTTTCAGGTGGAATAATGTATTCTAGTTGTTCTTTTTGTGATAATTTAACAAATTTGTTCAACGGTATAGACCGATCTATCGAAATATTATCGACTTTAACCCTTCTAAGTTTAGTTAGATATGCTCCACAACCCAGGTACTCTCCTATATCATTACAAAGGGTTCTGATATATGTCCCTTTGGAACATCGCACTTCAAATGTAATAGTGGGAAATTTATCTAATGATAATGGTTCTATTTCTAGTAACGATAACTGAAAGATCCTGACCTTACGTGCATCAACCTTTACTTCTTTTCCTCTTCTTGCCAATTTATATAGAGGTTTTCCCTTATATTTTACTGCTGAAAACATTGGTGGTGTCTGCCATATTTCTCCCATAAATGTGTCAAAAGCGTTTTTAATATCACTTTCATTAAGCTTGGTACCACTTTTCATATTACTCACTCTCGTTATTTTACCGGTAAGATCCTGTGTATCCGTAGAGACACCAAGCACCATTGTGCCTACATAAGATTTATCTAAATTAGAGAAAAAAGAAGTTAATTTTGTACTGCTATTAAAACATATTATCAATATTCCCGTAGCAAAAGGATCTAATGTCCCAGTATGCCCGGCTTTTTTTACATTTAATATTTTCTTTACTTTTAAAACAGTTTTTGCTGAAGTAATCCCTTCAGGTTTATCTATTAACAAAATGCCATCTTTCATTATAATAATTGACCTTAAAGAATGATGTAAATTTATATTTTTTCCAAAAAGTAGAATTCTTCAATTAGTTTATCAAGAATGAGTTTACTTATATTATTAATATCCCCTTCTATTTGACAACCTGAAGCATTTGGGTGACCTCCTCCTCCAAATTGTTGCGCAAATAGATCAACATTAAATTTCCCCCTGGAACGGAAACTTACCTTAATTTTTCCGTCCTTAGTTTCTCTGAATAAAACTGCAATCTGTACTTTTTTTATTGCAAGTATCTTATCAATTATTCCCTCTGTTTCTTCCTCTTTAGCGAAAGTATTTTCCATCATTTCTTTAGTAACTATTGTCCAGGATATTTTTGACTTCGAATCAACTTGTAATTTCAGAAGGGATTCGCCCAAAAGCTTAAGAGTAGAAATCTTATTATTATTATAGATATAATCTGTAATCAGATGGGGATTAGCTCCGGATTTTACTAGATGGTAAGCGGCTAGAAACGTATCTGCTTTAGTATTTGCATAACGAAAAGAACCTGTATCGGTGACAATGGCCGAAAATAGTGTAATGGCTATTTCTTTGGTTAATTCACAATTCAGCTCTAAACATAATTGGAAAATTATTTCTCCTACAGAAGAAGCACTGCTATCTACATAATTAATGTGTCCAAAACCATTATTACTGGTATGGTGATCAATATTTATAATCGTGTTAATTTTTCTAATATCTAATGGGATATTACCTATTCTTTCCCAATTACTTGAATCTAAAACAATCAGCACAGTATCAACTTCAATTTCAACTAGATTTTTTTTATCAAAAGTATCACTACTAATTATTTTATCAATCCCTGGCATAAATTTGTATATCATAGGAACATGGTCTTGATTTACTATTTTTACATTTTTACCCAGCTGTTTTAAAATAAAATACAGGCCTAATTCAGAGCCAAGGGCATCTCCATCTAAATTTGTATGAGAAGTGATAATAAATTTTTGAAATTTTTTTAAAAGATTAGCAATTTCACTAAGTTTCTTTTTTTTCATTTCAAAGGTCACTATTTTTTCTTTCCTCTTCTAATTTACCAATTTTTATCATAATTTGATGGGCTTTCTCTAAATCTCGATCTAGATGGAAAGATATAGTAGGTATAAAACGGCTCTTCTTAAGTTCACTGGCTAATTCAGATCTAATAAAATTTGTTGCACTATGGAGACCCTTTAAGCATTTCTCCTGTTCATTCTGATCGCCTAAAATAGACACATATACCTTTGCATTACGCAGATCATTAGATAATGATATTCTAGTTATAGTTACAAAACCAATACGCGGATCTTTTGTTCTTCTATGTATTATTTGACTCAATGTTCTTTTTAGTAATTTATCTAAATGTTTCTTTTTTTGCTCTAAAACCATTTTATTTAACCTTTAATTCAATAATATATGCTTCATCCTTAATTGATTGAAATTCGATAATCAAGTATTTGTATTTCAGAATGACTATCAGTATCACTTATTATTTTTTGTATTATCCGATCAATTAACTGGCGATTATCCCCAATACAGGCAATCCCTATATGACTATTTTTTTGATAATCCTTCTGGCCTATTTCAGTAATTGAAATATTATATTTTCTTCTTAGAGAGATAATAAAGCCGTTTAGTATTGACCTCTTGTCCTTCAAGGAAAAACTATTTGGAAAATAGATATATATTTCGCAAATACCGAGTAACATGTTAATTAAAATAATATTATTTTTTTATTTCCTTAAAATTGTAGAATACAATTTTATCTCCTACTTGAAAGTCTTCAAATTTTCCGATATGTACTCCACATTCATAGCCGGAATTAACTTCTTTTACATCATCTTTAAAACGCTTCAGAGAAAAATCTTTCCCTTCATATATTTTCTCTTCTTTGCGTAATACACGAACAGAATCCTTTATAGAAAGCTTTCCTTCTGTTACATAACATCCTGCAACTGTTCCAATTTTTGGAATTCTAAATATTTCTCTAACCTCTGCTATGCCGTTTATAACTTCTTCAAGTTCTGGTTTCAGAAATCCCTTTAATGCTGCTTCAATGTCTTCAATCAAATCGTATATAATATTATAAGTTCTTATCTCAACTTTTTCATTTTTAGCAATCTTCTGTGCATTTTGGTCAACGGTCACATTGAATCCTACAACAAGGGCATTAGAAGCAGATGCTAACATTATATCGGTTTCACTTATCGCACCAATTCCGCCGTGGATAATTTTAACTTCAACTTCTTCATTACTTAAAGGTGACAAAGTTTCCTGTATAGCATCTAATGTTCCTTGAGTATCAGCTTTTAAAATAATATTTAATTCCTTGATTTTGCCTTTTTTCATTTCTTCGAAAAGTCTGTCAAGAGAAACATGTTCTTCTTCTTTTTTCTCTTTTCTTTTTTCTTCCAGCTCTCTTTCACCAATAATTATTTTAGCAAAATGATCACTGGCAACCACCTGAAACACATCTCCAGCTTCAGGCATTTTATTAAATCCTGTTATCTCTACAGGCGTAGAAGGCCCTGCATATGTTAAATGCATTCCCTTGTCATCCATCATACTTCTTACTTTCCCATAAGCTTTGCCAATAACAAAATAATCACCAATTTTTAAATGGCCATCCTGTATAAGTACAGTTGCAAGTATACCCTTTCCTTTGTTTAATTTAGTCTCTATAACAACACCCATTGCAGGAAGTTTTGGGTTAGCCTTCAATTCCAACATTTCTGACTGCAAAGAAATCAGTTCTAACAATTCTTCAATTCCCTTCTTTTGCAAAGCTGATATTTCTGCAGTTAGTGTATCCCCGCCCCAATCTTCAGGAACTAGCTGGTATTTGGATAATTCTTTCTTAACCCTATCTAGATTGGCATTTGCTTTATCTATCTTATTAATAGCCACAATTATTGGCACATTTGCTGCTCTAGCATGGTTAATGGCCTCGACAGTCTGTGGCATTACTCCGTCATCTGCCGCTACCACAAGTACAACAATATCTGTTGCTCTTACTCCACGAGCTCTTATATTAGTAAAGGCTTCATGCCCCGGGGTATCAATAAAAACAAAACGGTTATTATTAAGATTTACAACATATGCACCAATATGCTGTGTTATGCCTCCTGCCTCTCTTTTGGTAACATTTGTTTTCCTGATAACATCCAGGAGAGTTGTTTTTCCATGATCCACATGACCAACTATGGTTATAACCGGCGATCTGGCAGATAGCTGGCTTTTACCATCTTTTTCTTTCTTAATGCTAATAGATTTTTTTAATACAGTGGAAGGTTTGATTGCAAAATTATATAATTGACCTATTTTTTCAACAATATCCCAGGGAAGTTCTCTTTCAATAGAAGGTATTTTACCTAAAGTAGAGGCCTGTTGCATAATTTTTGACAATGGAATGGCGAGTTTTTCTGATAACTCCTTCAAACTGGGCAATTTATCTATTGTTAATGAATTAGCTTTTTCTTTTATCTCCTCTTTAACCTTATTTCTTTCTTCAGAAATAGCATCTCTAATTATCTCGATAGTCTCTTTATCGAGAGTACTCATATGATTTTTAACATCTATTCCCTCTTTTATTAAAAAGCTAATCAGATCTTTAGCGGGAATTTTTAAATCCTCGGCTACTTCATATACTCTTTTTTTCATACGCATTGACCTCCATCTCAACCGGCTTGTTAGCAATGAACAATACTTTGTAATTATATAAACGGTATCATGATTGTGATTTGATACTATTTAATGATTGTTTTGATTCTGTTCCAATAAATTAAATTTTTCTTTTAGTTCATTAATTATTATTTCAGATAGCTCAGCCTTTAATGCTTTCTCCAATCTTTTTTTCTTGATTGATTCTTGAAAACATATTCTATTATAACATATATACGCCCCTCGACCTGATTTCTTGCCAGTTTCATCGATTTCAATCAAATTTTCAGGTGTTCGTATAATTCTGAGCAAATCCCTTTTAGGTTTTTTCTCGAGACACCCTATACATGTTCTATATGGTATCTTTGGTGGTGATTTTTTTTTCTTCATAGTTATTTAGTATTTATATTTTTTAATTTCTATTATTTTACTATGATTATACTCCATCTAAAGGCTGATTCGGTTCAATTCCATTTTCTTGCTTATACTGTGATTCGCTTTTAATATCGATTTTCCAGCCAGTTAATTTTGCTGCTAACCTGGCATTTTGTCCCTCTTTACCAATAGATAGAGATAACTGTTGATCCTGGACAACGACTAAAGCTGTCTTTTCTTTTTCAAACAATTTTACCAGCAATACTCTGGCGGGATTAAGAGAATTGGCAATAAATATTTTATCATCCTCATCCCATTTAATAATATCTATTTTTTCCTCCTGAAGCTCTGACATAATTGCCCGTATTCTTGCTCCACGATCGCCAATACAGGAACCAATAGAATCAACCATTGTATCTCTAGAAGTTACAGCTATCTTAGATCTTTTACCAGCCTCTCGAGCAATATTTTTAATCTCTACCAGTCCTTCATGGATTTCAGGTACTTCCAGTTCAAACAACCTCTTTAATAAATCAGGATGGGTTCGGGAAAGTATAATTCTAGGTCCTTTTGATGTCTTTTTTACCTCAACCATATAGAATTTCATCCTATTCCCTTTGCTATAATCCTCGTCTTTAACCTGCTCATTTGGAGGTAATATTGCTTCAGCCTTACCAAGATCAATTATATAATTATAATATTCCTGACGCTGAACTACTCCGGTTACTATATCTCTAACTTTATCAATATATCTTTCGTATACAGCTTTTCTCTCAGCTTCTCTTATCTTTTGAACAACTACTTGCTTAGCAGTTTGAGTAGCAATCCTGCCAAATTCTTCGGGTGTGATTTCTATGCTGATCTCATCACCTAATTTTACAGGCCCCTTTTTATATTGTTGAGCTTGCTCTAAATCAATTTCTAAAGAAGGTTTATTAATTTTTTCAACAACTATTTTTTTTGATAAAACTTGTACTCTTCCACTTTCCTTATTAATACTTATTTCGACATTGTCTTTTCCCTGTGCATAGTTTTTCTTGTAGGCAGAAGCAAGGGAAACTTCAATAGCTTCAATAATTGCTTCTTTCGGTATTCCTTTTTCTTTTTCTAATTCATCAAGTATCTTAACCAAATCTATATTCATAGTATATAATTATCCTCCTCCCCAGTTAAAAATGGGAAAGTAGAGTGCATAAGCCAACTACTTAATAATTTTATTTGTTTTTTAATAATATTCTAATTATCTGTTTCCACCATTTCAGTTTTCCAGGTTACTTCATTTTCAAATAATTGAAACAATTATTTGAATTACAAAACAAAAGAGTGGTTCACGAACCACTCTTTAACTGAATAAGATGTTTTATGTTTTAAATTATTATAACACAAAAATAACAAATATCAAACTCTTAATTTTAAAAGGTATTTATCTGTCTCTCTCCTAAAATTCTTTTACTTATCACAATATTTTTATTCAATTTTACCCATAGCATATCCCTTTTCCGCTGATAATATTTTTACTTTAACCATCTGACCTTTATTAACAATCCCATTATTTAGAGATACTTTTATGTAATTATCAGTAAAACCATCAGCACAATGTCTTTCATTTATTAATTTTTGTGATTCTATTAATACATATTTTTCTTTTCCAACATTTTTCATAATGAAAGAGTTCGCTAATTGGTCAGAAAGATCAATTAATTGCCTGCTACGATTTTTTATTATTCCATCTTCAATTCTATCAGGGAAAAAAGAAGAAATGGTAAACTTCCTTACCGAATATGGGAATACGTGAATCTTGCTAAAACTGCATCTTTCAGCCACATTTATTGTGTTGTTAAATGCAGAATCATTCTCCCCTGGAAATCCAACAATTATATCAGTTGTAATAGCTATATCAGATATCTTATCTTTAAGGTATTCTATCATCCTAATGTATTGTTCAACTGTATATTTTCTATTCATCAGAGAAAGAATCCTGTTATCACCACTTTGTAAAGGTATGTGAAGATGGTGGCATAATTTAGGAAAATGTTGAAAAGCTTCAACAAGCTCCTTGTTGATATATTGCGGTTCAATAGAACTTAGACGAATTCGTTCTATATTATCAATACTATTAATATTCTCTATCAACTCTATCAGACTCATTTTGGTACCATTGAGATCAACACCATAACTACCTAAATTAATACCTAGTAAAACTACTTCTTTGCACCCTCTATTAGCAAGGTATTTTACTTCAGATATTATATTATCAGCAAACCTACTTCTTCCTCTTCCCCGAAGATATGGAATAATACAATAGCTACAGAACTGGTCACATCCATCCTGTATTTTAATTAACTTACGTAAGCGGTTTGTAGCACTGAAATAATTATTTTCCTGATATTCGGTAATTTCTTCGGGTAAAGAGTAAAATATATTTGGTTTATCCGCTATTAACCCAGTCTGTTTTAAAATATTAAATATATCTTCTTTATAGTTATTGCCTGCAATTAAAGTAACATTTGTACATTCTTCTATCTCAGGTAAACTAGACTGAACTGCACAGCCTGTAGCAACAATAATTGCGTGAGGATTTAACCTGGCTGCCTTTCTAATCATCTGTTTAGATTTTCTTTCAGCTTCATTTGTTACAGCACATGTATTAATAATATAAACATCTGCATTTTTACCTGGTTCAACTGCTTCATAACCATTACTTAAAAATGCCTGTTTTAGAGCTCCTGTTTCATATTGGTTTACCTTACATCCAACAGTTTTAAAATATACTTTTTTTGACAAGCGATTCACCGCAAATTATTTTTTCGAAAAAGAATCTCTAACTTTTTCAAATATGTTCTTTTCACCAATTTTTTCTAAATCTTCCCCCATTTCCTGGGCTAACTCATAGACTATTTTCTTAGCTTTAGCGTTTAAGTTCTTTGGAATCTCAACAAGTACTTTTACATTTTCTTCACCCCGATTTTTAGTACCTAAAACGTAAGCTCCTTTTCCTCTTAATCGAAAAATAGTACCACTCTGCGTTCCGGCAGGTATTTTCATTTTTACTTTACCCTCTAATGTCGGAACTGTAGTTTCACCACCTAGAATAGCTTTTGTTAAACTTATCTTGTGCTCACAATATATATCAGAACCACTACGTTTAAATACGGGATGTTCTTTTACATAGAGTACAACAAATAGATCCCCCGGTGGCCCTCCATTCTCACCCGGTTCACCTAAACCAGCCAATCTGAGCCGATGACCACTCTCGACTCCTGCAAAGATTTTTATATTAATTGTCTTTCTTTTCTTTATTTTTCCAGTTCCATGGCAAACATTGCATGGTTTTTCAACAATAGTCCCTTCTCCTTTACATCTGGGACATGATTGTATATTGATTGTCTGTCCAAAGATTGTATTTTGAGCAGTTCTTATCTCACCACTTCCATTACAGTCAGGACAGGACTTTTTTGTTGTTCCTGGCTCAGCTCCACTCCCCTGACAATTACTACAATCTTCCCATGCCGGAATCTCAATCTTCTTTTCAGCACCAAAAGCAGCTTCTTTCAAGGTTATCTCAAGGTCATATCTCAGGTTAGCACCTTTTGTTGCTCTGTCACGCCTGTAAGTTCTTCTACCTCCTCCTCCAAAAAAACTTTCAAATATATCACTGAAACTACCGAAATCACCCATGCCTTCTCCAAATATATCCCTAAAGTCAAACCCTGCACCAAAATCTGGAGTATCTGCAGTGCCAAATTGGTCATACTTGGCTCTTTTGTCCGGGTCACTTAAAATTGCGTAAGCCTCACCAATCTCTTTGAACTTTTTTTCAGCTTCTTCCTTGTTATCCGGGTTGGAATCCGGGTGGTATTTAAAAGCCAATTTGCGGAATGCTTTTTTTATTTCTTCCTGGCTGGCATCTTTATTTATGCCTAATATTTGGTAATAATCCTTGTTAGCCAAAATTATATAACCCCTTTAATTAAATTATAGATATATAAACTTTACTTGCTGAACCCCTGAATGAATTTATATATTTTTCCAGGAATTCAGCAAGTTTTTATCATACTGACAGTTCAATAATTAATATTTAAATTATCCGCACTATTTATTTATTGTTATCGCTGTCCTCTTCCTTATATTCAGCATCAAATATTTTCTCATCCTGTTGAGTACCTTGATTGCTTTCCTCCTGTTGTTCTGAGGATGAACTATCTGAGTAAGTTTGTTGTCCTTGTTCAGATTGGGTTTGTTTATAGATTTCTTCAGCTAATTTATGAGATGATTCCGTTAATTTCTCAATACCGGCTTTCATCTCATCAACATTATTTTCTTCAATTGCTTTCTTTAGTTGACTAATACGGTCATTAATATCATTTTTCAAGTTATTACTAACTTTATCTCCAGCCTCTTTAAGTGTTTTCTCAGTTGAGTAGACCAGTGTATCGGCCTGGTTATGTAATTCAACCTTTTCTTTTTGCCTGTTATCTTCTTCAGCATACTGCTCCGCTTCTTTAATTTTTTTCTGAATCTCTTCCTCTGTTAAACCACTAGAATGCTTAATTGTAATTTTTTGCTCTTTTCCAGTACCTTTATCTTTTGCAGCAACTTTTAGTATACCGTTTGCATCAATATCAAAAGATACTTCAATCTGCGGTATACCTCTGGGAGCAGGAGGAATTCCAACTAATTGAAAACGTCCTAAACTGGTATTATCTTTTGCCAGAGACCTTTCTCCCTGAAGTACATTTATATCAACTGCAGTCTGATTATCAGCAGCAGTAGAAAAAATCTGATTCCGGGATGCAGGTATAGTAGTATTTCGTTCTATCAATTTTGTAAATACTCCACCTAAAGTCTCTATTCCAAGTGATAGAGGAGTAACATCCAATAACTGAATATCTTTTACTTCACCTTTCAATTTTCCTGCCTGAATCGCAGCACCCATTGCAACTACTTCATCTGGATTAACACCTTTATGGGGCTCTTTACCGAAAATTTGTTTAACGATTTCATAGACCTTAGGCATTCTTGTTTGCCCGCCAACTAAAATAACCTCATCGATATCATCAGCAGTTAATTTAGCATCTTCCAATGCTTTTTTACAAGGTTCGATAGTTCTCGCTAATAAATCTTCAGTCAATTGCTCCAGTTTAGCCCTGGTTAATGTATAATTCAGGTGTTTGGGTCCATTAGCATCAGCTGTAATAAATGGCAGATTTATTTCAGTACTTAATGAGGTAGAGAGCTCACATTTCGCTTTTTCTGCTGCCTCTTTCAACCTTTGTAATGCCATATGATCTTTACCCAAATTTATGCCCTGTTCTTTTTCAAAACTTTCAATCAGCCAGTTTATAACCCGCTGATCTAAATCATCTCCTCCGAGAAAGGTATCACCATTGGTAGATTTAACTTCAAAAATTCCTTCACCTATATCCAGTATAGATATATCAAAGGTACCCCCGCCCAAATCAAATACGGCGATCTTTTCATTTTTCTCTTTATCCAAACCATATGCTAATGCTGCTGCAGTAGGTTCATTAATTATTCGTAAAACATTCAATCCAGCTATTCTTCCAGCAGCCTTAGTAGCCTCTCTTTGGTTATCATTAAAATATGCGGGTACGGTTATTACAGCATCATTTATCTCCTCCCCCAGATGATCTTCCGCAGCTTGTTTCAGTTTTTGTAATACCATAGCGGAAATCTCTTGAGGGCTATAAAGTTTATCCTGTATCTTTATTTTTACATCTGTATGTTCTCCCTCTACTATGTCATAAGAAAGAACTTTTTTAATTTGTTGTACTTCTGAATCAGTGAAACGTCTTCCAATAAATCGTTTAACAGAATAGACAGTATTTTTTGAATTGGTTACTGCCTGTCTTTTTGCTAACAAACCGACTAATCGTTCTCCTTTTTTTGTAAAAGCGACCATGGAAGGAGTAGTTCTACTACCTTCTTTATTCTCTATAACAATAGGTTTGCCGCCTTCTATAACAGCAACAACCGAATTTGTAGTACCTAAATCAATTCCAATTGCTTTTGCCA
>JAXGTM010000029.1:0-16256 GCA_040774925.1 Atribacterota bacterium
AATTCGTTTAAATTTGTTTGTATCGGCCATAATAAGAGAAAAGGAATTAAAATTAATACATATGTAATTAATGCTTTTTGAAAAAGTCCCATTAACAATGCAGAAACAATACATAACATTAAAGCATTTTTTGAAGATTCTATTTTAAAGCGCAAACCCCAGTAAACAGATGCCATAAAAAAATAGAGCTGATAAGATTCTCTGAGTATTTTTTAGCAAAAAATAAGATTGGTTGGTAGTAACCCGTATATCAGCAATATTGGAATTATATATTCTTTAATCTCCAGTAGTCCTACAAATTTTATAAGAATGAAACAAGAAAACAGGAAAAATAATATTGAAAGTTCTTCACTTAATAGTTTTGAGGGCCCGAAGATACGAAAAAACACACCCAGAAATTGAATATAGAATTTTGTTCCTACAGCTAAAACAAACTCTTCACCCGCTGCCCAGTTTTTAGCAACATAATAAAACTTTAAAGGATCTCCTTCTGCACCAGGAAGTGTAAAAAAGTAAATGTTTATTATCGCAGCAATATGATGGAGTAATAACAATAATCCCAAAACAAAAGATAGCTTATTATTTTCATTAACCTTCCAATGTTTATATACTATTAAAAAAGTTAAGAACATTAATAGTATTCCAGACCAGTCTGTAAGAATTATTTCTTCCATTTGCTCTTCCCTTGATAAACTATTAACTCAAATAATCTATTTTTTCTTTAACAATGAAAGATAGGTATTTTCAAATTCTTTTACCATTCTTTCAATGCTAAAATTATTTAATACATTATTCCTGGCTTCTCTAATTATATCAGATAAAGAAAATATTTCAATAATCTTCTTTGCTAAATTATTACTATCTTTTGGTTCTAATAAAAATCCTGTTTTGCCATCTTCGATAATCTCTATGTTCCCCCCAATATTGGTTGCAATAACTAGAACCTCATGTTTCATTGCCTCTAAAATAACATTGGGCATGCCTTCCCAAAGTGAAGGTAATACAAATAAATCAAAATATTTTAAATATTGGTAAGCATCGTTTTTCCAACCTAAAAATATTATATTACTATTGATAGAACGGGCATATTTTTCTAATTTTTCTTTCTCTTTTCCGTCTCCAATTATAAGAGCATATATTAAAGAATCCTGTTCATGTAAAATTTTCATTGCATCAATCAGGTATTCAACGCCTTTTTGTTTCTCTAATCTACCAATAAACCCGATAACTTTCTCGTTTCCCAAAAGACCAATATCCCGCAAAAATTCTTTCTTTGTTTTATGTTGCCTTTTTTCATCTTTCTGTACAATTCCATTATATATAACTTTTATTTTTTTCGGATTTAAATGAAATATTTCCACCAATAATAACTTTCCTTTTTTAGTATTGCTTATAATTAGATCAGTAAGAGGAAAAGAAAGTTTATCTAAACAATTACGAAATAGTGAACGTTCAGGCTCAACATTTCTAAGACCGGAAATGACTACTGGTACTCCGGTGATTTTCCCAAATATGCAGACCAAAATGTTATCAAAGAATAAAAAACTTTGAATTATATCAGGCTTGAAT
The DNA here is from genome assembly GCA_040774925.1 of Atribacterota bacterium. GTDB lineage: Bacteria > Atribacterota > Phoenicimicrobiia > Phoenicimicrobiales > Stramentimicrobiaceae > Stramentimicrobium. Next base: position 1,570 of record JAXGTM010000029.1, read on the forward strand.
GTTTTAATAATCTTGTACAGTTGAAAAGATTGGTAAAATTTCCATTTATTTTCAATACCAAGAGAAACAGTTTTTAATCCTATTTCCCTGCACTTTTCCAGTAAACCATCTTTTAAATCATCCTTTATTGTACAAACCATAATTTCAAAACATTCTTTATTTATTCTTTTAGATAATTCATAGATGATTTTTTCTGCACCACTTAGTTTTGATGTGGTTGTAACAAACATAATCTTAATCTTCATATTCAATCCCGAATATAGTTTAATGAGCAGTTATTTTCTTTAAAAGAAAGAACATTCCATTAACAACTAATCTATAACTTGTGCGAATAATTTCAGATATTCTTCAATTGATTTTTCAACAGAGAACATTTTTGCTCTATTAATCAAAATTTCTTTTTTTGAAGGGTTAGATATGGCTTCATTAATGGCTTCAGCCAATCTTTCAATATTGCCAGCAGGAACAAGTTTACCATATTTTCCTCCATCTAATATCTCTGATGGTCCGCTGGGACAATCTGTGCTAATTACAGTGGTTCCACAAGCCATTGCTTCAACTAATACATTTGCAAATCCTTCTATTTTCGAAGAAAGAACAAATACATCGGCTTTAGCCATATAAGCATATGGGTTATCAGCAAATCCCGGTAATGACACATGTTCTTCCAACCCTAACTCTTTTATCAGATCTTCGAGTTCATTTCTGCATTTTCCTTCACCCAGTATGACTAATCTGGTTATATCTGTTTTAATCATGTTGAATGCCTTTATAAGAGTTGGAAAATCCTTTTGTTTAGTTAATCTTCCCGCAGCAAGCACTATTTTGTTCTTTCCGTCAAAGAATGAGTGCTTTACTTCTTCCTTAGATTTTTCAATAATTGAACTGTCATAGATAGGATTATATATCACCGTTATCTTATATTCGGGAATTTTAAATATTTCTATTAAACTATCCTTTACTCCTTTTGATATTGCAATTATAATATTAGCTTTATTTAAGAGGTACCTCTCTATTAATGATTTGATTTTGTTTGGATATCTTTTAGTATGAATAGCCTGTCTCACTATCAATTTTACATTAGTGTTACTAAGCATCCCTGCAAGAATAGAAATCATGTTGACATGCCTTATAGTTGATAATAATATATCTGGCTTTTCATCTTTTATAAACCTTATTAGCGGAAATAAGCTTTTCATAATACGAGGAGATTGCAGGTCAATGATATTAATACCATTAGAAATATATTTTAAATAGGGACCTTCTTTTTGGGCAATAACTAAATCTACTCTAAAATTTTTTTTAGAAAACTCGTTTGCCATATTAACAAACATCCGCTCTGCTCCCCCTCCACGCATAGAGGGAATAAAGAATGCTATATGTGTTTTATTCATTTTTTAACAGACACTTCTCTTTTTCGAAATTTTAAAATAGACATTCACAAGATGAATTGATATTATAAATCGTTTCATAATAAATTGATAATTTTTTGTAAATTGAATTCTCTTTATGCAATTATTTTTTCTGTAAAAAATATATGGGGTGATTTGTATGGAGAGGATAATCTCCTGCGTAATCGACACTTATGATTTTAAAGAGATCGAAGATGAGTTTTTCAAATATTTCTTTTTTAGTATACTGAACAAAAACTTCAAATTTTTTAAATTTTTCCATACATTCTATCATCTCTTCGAATTCCTCATCATATATAATACCAGCTTTATGCAGACTTTTAATTTTTTCCTGAAACTCCGAGTTGCTCAATTTTAAGCTTTCATCATTCAACCATAAAGCATATAGATATGGTTTTGTGGAATAATAGATCGATTTATCTCTATTTTCTCTCCGATACCATTCAAATATTTTCTCTTCATTATCGAAACTTAATGTATTAATCATATTGAACCTTAACAATACATACCCTTTTGGTTTAACAATGGAATGGATATTCTTTAAAAATTTTGCATGCTCTTCTTTTGGAATCATTGACATTGAACCATCACCAATAACAATATCAAGAGATTTGTCAATATTAATATTTAGCCAGTCTGCACAAATGAACCTCTCATATTTCGAAGGCGCACAGATTTCCTTAAAACCATAAAAAGCATCAGGGTTAATATCTATACAAAATATCTCTGCCTGATATTTTCCGGCAATAGAACGAATTTCCGGTGTACACCCTAACAAACCCCAAGCGGGATCTGGTTTGCCTTCCATTGCGGTAGCTATGTTTTTCTCATATAATGAGAGCATTCCTTTTGATGGTCTGATTGGATGAGAAAGGGATAACCATCTCTTAACCATACTCTCCTGCCGGGTATTAGGTTGATTTTTTGACATGAAACATTTTCCTCACATTATAAATATAATATTTCTTCTTTAAGCATCAAATCATTATCTTTATCAAACAATACAAAAAAATTACATCTTTTTATTCTTCATATGCCTGTTTTGCACCAGGATGTAGAGGGAAAACCATATCCTGCTTCATAAACTCTGGGGTAATATTTTTTATCTGATTATGCATTTTTCTTAACTTATCAATATTGTTTAGTAATGCTTTTGCTATCAGGTATGCAGTTTGGTTGTTCAGTTTTCCTGTAGCAAAAAGGCCACTTGAAGTACAAATAGTTGGTACTTCTTCCATTACTCCTTTATAGCTTCCAGCAGGGATATTACCGTATTGGTAATTATAGTTGTTAACCATTTTCTCTATTATATCTTCGCGAATTGGTAGGATGTTAAAGTCTCTTTTCATAGACAATTCTGTTAAAACTATAGAAGGTACTGTGCTAATAGATAAATAGGAATTTATCTGTCCATCTCCAAGCATATTTACCGATTCAGCTGGTCCAAAATATAAAATCCTACCACCCCATTTTTCAATATCTTCAAACGTGATTCCATATTCCCTTAAAATTCTAATTGCTGCGGCTTCCATTCCAGAACCACGGCTGCCAACAGATAATTTTAATGGAACCTTCTTTTCTTTTATTTCTTCAATCTTATTAATTCCAAGGCTTTCTAATACTACAAAATGAATTTGGGCATGATATAAACAGGCAATACTGTTTACACTATCTAAAGGAACCGGTTCAGAAAATGATCCCCATCCATTTATAGCATTATTTGCCCCATCACTCGCGGCAATCGCCAAGTCAATCTCTCCTCTTTGCAACATAGCTATATTCGCATCTGTATTTCCTGGAATAATAGTCACATTGGAACCATCAATTTCATCCCGTATAATACCGGCAATACCTTCTGCAAAAATCAGCCAGGAACTCCCTGATGTCCCATGGGCAAGGCTTATGTTTATGTTTTCTGATTCTTTTGCCTGAACATCTCTACTTCCACCAAACATACTTAGTCCAATTAATATAAATAATACAAATATATAAGAAAGTGTTCCTTTAAAATTTTTTTTCATAGACTTCTATTCTCCTTTTAAAATCATATGTAACTTTTTGTTAATTTTAATTGCTCTATTTGTAGTTAGAAATATTATTATTCCTATCATAGATATTCCGACCAAGTCGCTGATAAAACCAGGAACAATTACAAATATACCACCTAAAATAATAAATATTCTTTGGTAAATATTTAATTTTTTATAAAAGAAGCCCTGTATTCCTACTGCCACAAAGGTAATTCCTGTTATTAGTTTTACAATGGATACCAACGTATCTACCACACTACCCATCATCAACAATTCATTATGGTAGATAAACATATAAGGAATAATGAATCCGCTGGAGGCTAGATATAGAGCTTTAATAGCTGTTTTACCGAGTTCTCCACCAGCAATATTCGCTGCAACATAAGATGTAATTGCAAAAGGTGGAGTTAGTGGAGCAAATACAGCAAAAAAGAAAATGAAAAGATGGGCAGCTAAAGGTTCAAATCCAAAAGAAGCTAATACAGGTACTCCCCACACAGCACAAAGAAGATAGGTAGGGGTTATTGCCAGAGAACTGCCTAGTACAAGAGCAGAAACCATTATAAAGATTAATACAAATATTTCAATTTTTCCAATTGTTTGTAATAGAATATGTGTAATTTTCCCACTTAAGCCGGTGAGGGAAAATACTCCCATAATTATTCCTGATACTGCGCATGCTGATATTAATTGTATGGCTGTAATTGATGCTTTTTCTAAAGCTTCTAGAGATTTTTTGATGAATATCCAATCTCTTATATTATAAATACTGAGTACCAGCGCTGATGCTAATCCACCAATGGCAGCAAAGGCAGGAGAAAATCCTTTAATTAATAACATTGTAATTATTATTAATGGTAACAGTTTATAGCTTTCCCTAAGAATTACATTACAGCGCGGTCTATCTCTTTTTGGTAATCCGGAAAGATTATTTTTTAAGGCATATATATCTACCATAATCAGTATTGATAGAAAATAAATAATTGCTGGAATTAATGATGCCCTGGCAATCTGTATATAACTTATACCAAGTATATCAGCCATTATGAAAGCAGTAGACCCCATGATGGGCGGCAATATCAGCCCTCCGGTTGAAGCAGCCGCTTCAACTCCTGCTGCGAAATCAGGCTTAAATCCTTTCTGTTTCATTAATGGAATGGTGAAAGAGCCCGTTATAGCAACATTAGCAGTAGGTGCTCCTATTATGGTGCCAATAAATGCACTGGAAAGGATTGCAATTTTTGCAGCACCTCCCCTAGTACCACCAGCAAGTGTAGTGGCAAGATTAACAAAATATTCACCAATTCCCGCCACACTTAAGAAATTTCCAAAAATCAAAAAAAGTACAATATATCCTGAAGATACAGCTATTGCACTTCCAAAAATTCCTTCGAAACTAAAAGTTAGATAATGAATAATATGCGAAAGAGATAATCCTTTATGATTTAATATGCCCGGTAAATTTGGTCCAATAAAAAGATATACTAAAAATATTATACTGATTAGAGGCAACACCCAACCAATATACCTTCTGGCGCTTTCGAGCACTAAAATTATAAGAAGTATGCCAACAATCTTATCCCAATTTGTTAGCATATTGAATCCGGGTATAAGGGCAACCAATCGGTCATATTGCAGGTAAAAATATGAATATATAAAAACAGTAATAACTACAAATAATAAAGAAGATAATTTGCTAAAATCTTTTTTTCCTGAAAATGATATTATAAATCCCAGGAGTAATCCTAACGATAGGTGTGTAAAGCGGTAAAAAAGGGGCTCAATCCCACCACCTATCACATTATAAATATGGTACAATGACATAAATATAGCGAGGATACTAATACCTAAGTTTAATATTTTAATTTTTCCATTTACTCCCTGCTTTATCTCCTGAGCTTTTATCTCCAAAAATTATTCCTTTCCAAGTTCCAATATTTTCCTGAATCTATATCCTTTTCCTGCGTCGCAGGGAGATTATTCCCCGACATGGGATAATGAGTAAGTTCACCAAAAAAAACTCTTTCTTTTACGGTGTACAAATCTACTCTGACAAAATCAAAATCCTTACCAAGTTTTTCAGCCACGTTAATCATTTTTTTAAGAGTTTTCGGTTTTTCTATATCATGAATATGATGATGGGAAGCTGAAGCTTGCAGTTTGTTCCAATTACAGTCATAAGTAACAACACTTTTACCTTGAGTTGAATATCTGTTAGAAAAAACCATTATTTTTGTACAGACACCATGAAAAACAAAAAATTTATAATCTTTTGGAATATCTCCATTTTCGTCTAATAATAATTCCTCAATCAATAATTTTCTTTTAATATTTTTATATGCCCATTCATTCTTGTTCAGTCCATAGCATTGTTTTAACCATTTTTTACAAATTTTAATGATTTCTTTTGGATGAGTCCCTGTTCCATTAACAACAATATTCCAGCCGGAACTATGGTTTGTTTTAATAATGTATTTAGCAGGAAGTTTATCAAATGGAATGTTCTCAGGGTTCTCTGACACAAACAGCAGAGGAATCAATATTTTATTTCCTTCATTCTCTCCTAATACCCTCTTTACATATGAACGTACACTATATTTATCTGCGGTAAGAGTTAATAAAGGATTTCTATCATATAGTTTTTTCCATACTACTTTTTCGCTGAAAGAAACAGGGTTTTTTAAATCTAATTTATATCCCCTATTTTTAAAAAACCTTTTCTTCTCGATATAATGACCAGTCATTTTATCAAAAAACATAAAAGCTGAACCAAAAAAACAATTATATCTTAAGTATTCATTATAAATACTTTTTAAACTTTTTTTAATATTAATCATCCTGAACATTTTCTTGTTTTAACTTTTAAATAGTTTATGGCAAAAAGCATAAATAAACAAGTTTCAACATAAATATATTTTTGTTAATTGATATACATTTACACATCTTATAAACTTTTAGAGTTGAACCTAATATGTTTTAATATTTTTAGTATGCTTATGAAAGTATCCTTAATATTCTTTTTATAAACTTATGAATCAGGAATGATACTATGCATTTTCTTCCCAATACCTGTGTCTTACAATCCAGTTTTCGCTGAGATCTGCCTCGATAAACTTTTTAAATCCACTCGCGGGATAATGGGTCAGTTCACCAAAATATATTTTTCCATCTATGTTATATAGATCAACTCTAACATAATCAAAGTTCGCAGAAAGGGTTTCAGCATATTTTAACATTGTTTCAAAATTAAGTGGCTTGGGTACTTTTCTTTCTATGAAATTACCTTTATTACTCCTTGTTATTTCATTCCACTCTCTGTCAAAAAACCTAATATTACGATTATTTATTCTATCAAGAGTTACACCAATAAATTCACATTTCTTATTAAAGATGTGGAATTTATAATCTATAGGTATAATCCCATCTTTGTCCAGGAGAAGTCTTTCAATTACAATCTTTCTAGGAACAGATTTATAAGCCCATTCCATATTCCATAAACCGTATGGAGTCCTCAGCCATCTTATACATGTTCTAATAATTTCATTTTCACAAAAATGATTATCTTTAATTATTATGTATCGGCCTGAAGCATGATTGGGTTTGATAATATATGGTGGTGTAATTGTGTTGAATGGAATGGTTAAGGGCTTGCTAGTTACATGTAATAAGGATATTAATATCTTTTGTGCTATTTCTTCGCCTAAAATTTCTTTAACATAATTGCGAACCAGAAATTTATCAGCCGTTATGGGTAATAATGGATTTCTATCATAGATTTTCTTCCAGAAAATTTTCTCATTATAAGTTTTTGGTTCTTTTAAATCTAATCTATAACCCAATCTTCGATAAAATTTATTTTTATCAAAATAATAATTTGTAATATTATTTAAAAAATAAAAACCATATCCTTTAATATTGATACAAATAGCATAAAGCAGATCGTTATTATTGATAAATTTCTTAATCTTTTTATTATTAATCTTAAACATTCTATTATCTTACTCGGTTCATTATAATTCTGAGCCTACAAAAAATGGCAAGCTGCAAAATGTCCTTTTTCAATTTCTTTAATTTCAGGTTCCTTGATAGAGCAGATCATTTCTACATTTGGACAAACCGCACGAAATTTACATCCGTCGGATACCGGAATAACATCATAGATATTCTCTTCAGGTAACAGGTAGTGTTCTCTTTTTTCTGGATTTAGAAGAGGTACAGCAGATACTAGGGCTTTAGTGAAGGGATGTTTTGCTCTTGTAATAATAAGTTCAGATTCTCCAATTTCTACTATTTTCCCTAAATACATAACCGCAATGTATTCACTTATATGCTTAACTACGCTTAAATCATGAGATATAAAAAGATAGGTTAATGATAATTCTTTTTTTAAATCCTCAAGTAAATTTAAAATTTGTGCTTGATTCGATACATCTAACAACGAGGTCGGTTCATCACATATTATCAACTTTGGGGACAATGCTAATGCCCTTGCGATCACGGCCCTCTGTCTTTGTCCACCACTAAGTTCATGTGGGAACTTATCAACTGTTGCTCTATCTAGACCAACCTGTTCCAATAATTTGTCTAATTCAGCTTTCTTTTCTAGAACTTTTTTTACTTTTTTATGAATCAATAATGGCTCACTAATTATATCTTTTACTCTCATCCTTGGGTTCATTGATGCGTAAGGATCTTGAAATATAATCTGAATCTCTCTGTAAATATTAAATATTTCATTTCTTTTTAATTTTGTTATGTTTTTACCTTCAAAAATGATTTCTCCTTCAGTAGGTTCTAATAGTCTTAAAATACACATACCAAGAGTTGTTTTTCCACAACCAGACTCCCCCACTAAACCCAGCGTACTACCCTTTTTAATCTTTAGACTTACTCCATCAACTGCTTTAATATATTTTTTTTCAGTAAAAATGGACTTGTTTTTAACAGGGAAAAACTTTCTCAAATTTTTGATTTCTAATAATGTATCTTTTTCCATATTTAAACTAACTTTTTTAGTATATTTTACATTTTCACAATATAGGAGATTGCAAAAACATTATTCTGATTAATGAAATAACCAGCAGCGAACTAAATGGTTTTTATTTATTTCAAATAAATCAGGTTCCTGTTTCTTGCATAAATCGATAGCATATTCACAACGTGGATGGAAAGAGCATCCAGTTATAGGAATAGCAGGGTTTGGCAAATTACCAGGAATAACTTTCAGCCTAGTTCCTTTAGGTGTGTCAATTCTTGGAATGCATTTCAATAAGGAAAGGGTATATGGGTGTCCGGTGTTATTAAATAGATCACCTATTTCCGCATATTCTAATGCCCTTCCAGCATACATAACCATGACTCTATCAGCAATTTCTGCAATAACTCCTAAATTGTGAGTAATAAATAATACCGAGGTGCCCAATTTCTTCTGAAGTTCTCTTATTAGAATCAGTATCTGCCTTTGAGTTGTTACGTCTAGCGCCGTAGTTGGCTCATCAGCAATTAAAAGCGAAGGATTAGAAGATAAAGCCATAGCTATCATGACCCTTTGCTTCATTCCTCCGCTCATCTCATAGGCATATTTCTTTGCACTTTTAACAGGATCAGAAATTTTAACCATTTTTAATAATTCAATCACTTTTGTCCAAGAATCCCTATAATTTAGCCCTTGATGTAATTGAATTGTTTCTGCAATCTGTTTACCTACTGTCATCAAAGGGTTAAGGGAAATGCCAGGTTCCTGAAAAATCATTGAAATTTGTGAGCCTCTAATTCTTTGCATTTCATATTCTTTTAATTTTAATAAATTTACATGGTTTAGGAGTACCTCTCCCGTTATCTGGTAGTTAAAAGAAGGCAACAATCGCAATATAGAAAGAGCACATACGCTTTTTCCTGCTCCGCTCTCCCCTAATATCCCCAAAATCTCATTTCTATTAATATTGAAGTCAATCCCATCTACTGCTTTTATAATTTTATTGTAATAAAAAAAGTAAGTCTTGAGATTGTTTACCGAAAGTAAATTAGAGCTACCGATTCTCAATTTTTTTTCTCTTATTTCTGATACAAATTTCTTGATTAATGTCAAAAACAATTAATAGTGTGAAATAAATAAATATTATTGCTTAGAAATATAAATATGGCTTAAAACATATCTATCCCAAACTTCACCCCAACTAATTAAACCGTTCTTATTGGGCTCAACACCTTCACCTTTAATAAATGGTTTCCAAACTGCAGTTTCGATTGGTTGAAAAATGAAAACAGCAGGACCTTCCTGAATAAGAATTTCTTCTGCCTTTCGATAAAGTTCTACTCTTTTATTCCAATCTTGTATTGTATCTGCCTTTCTTACCAACTCATCATATTCAGAGTTTGACCAAGCATGCCTACCGCCAGAAATGAATAGATCCATTAAATTACTTGGATCAAGATAATCAAACATGTAGGTGGCAAAAAAGAGATTATGCGTGTGCTGGTTATAGGCATCGGTGTATGTCTTGGCTTCCATTAATTGAGGTATAATTTCTACATTCAAAACTTTTTTAAAATATGCTTGCAAATATGTAGTAGCTGGGATCTGCCATGCTGCAAACTGATCTGCTTTCCTTAACCATAACTCTGTTTTGGGAAAACCCTTACCTTCTGGATACCCAGCTTCGGCTAAAAGTTTTTTAGCTAAATCAATATTTTGCTCAGATAATTCTTTTGCTTGAAATGGATCATGACCAGGAAATCCACTCACAAGAGGAGAATATTCGGGAACCGCTAAATCCTTAAGAACAGTTTCACATAACTCATCTCTGTTTAATACAAGGTTAAAAGCCTTCCGAACACGCAAATCATCAAAAGGAGGTTTTGTTGTATCAAATGAAATATAGTAAATCCTGAACATTGGCCAAAAGTGAATCTCATCAGCTAAATTATTTTTTGCATAAGCAATCTGACCGGCATTGAGTGAAGACATGTATATCTCATTATTTAAATAGGCTGGGAAACCAATTTCCGGATTAAATGTCCCGTATTTGAAAACTATCTTTTCAAGATAAGGTTTCCAAATGCCTTTATAATTTGGATTCTTTATACATTCTAGATAGCTTCCTTTCTCCCATTTGCTTACTTTAAAAGGCCCATTCCCCACCATAGTGTCTGCCCTGGTAGAATATTCATCACCAAATTCTTTTACCACATGCTGTGGAACAGGATAAAGGAAACGTAAAGTCTTTAACATAAAAGGTTTTGGTGTTTCAGTTGAAATAACCAAAGTATAATCATCCAGCGCCCTAACACCTAATTCCTCTAAGGGTAATTCCCCTTTTTCTATGGGATCCCAGTTCTTTATACCAACTGTATTTCTCCAGTATGTATTTAAATCGCTACCATGTTCTACTGCCCTATATAATCCAAATACATAATCATGTGCTGTTACAGGTTTACCATCAGACCAAAGTAACTCTTTTCTTAAATAAAAAGTCCAGGTTTTACCATCATCAGACACTTCCCAATTTTCAGCACCTAAAGAAACAACCTCCAGATCCTTATCTAATGTAAATAAAGTTTCCTGAATAATTGAACCACTGATTATAGCATTATATATTGTTTTCATTCTATCAAGATAGGCTCCTGTTTCTCCTTTTAAAGGAAGATAGAGGACCTGTTCATCTGCGGCATCAGCTGGCAAATCTGGATTCTGAGCTAAACATTGCGCAGTAAATATGTATACAATTAATAAAGTGAACAGTCCCAATAGTAAACTATTTTTCATTTTAATCATTTTTAATTACCTCCAAATAAAAATATATTTTTTATTTATTAATTTAAACTAATCTCATTTCCTAAATTTTAAATCTATTTTAACCCTCATTTTAGGATCCAAAACATCTCGTATTCCATCACCAACTAAAGATAATGAAAGAATTGTTATCGCTAAAAAGATAGAAGGAAACAGGGGTAAATGCCAGTATAACTGCATGTAATATAAACCATCATTAATCATTTGCCCCCAGCTGGGCATAGGGGGGTTAACTCCAACACCTAAAAAGCTGAGCATTGCCTCGAGCATTATTGCCCTGGGAACACACAATACTAGCCCTACAATAATTGTAGAGACTGCATTTGGTAGAAGATGACGAAACAGGATTCGAAATTGGTTTGACCCAATAACTTTTGCTGCAAAATAGTAATCTTTTTCTTTTATAGAGATAATTTCACCCCTGGTCAAACGGCAAATATTCATCCAGCTTACTAATCCAATGATTAAAATGATATTTTTTATTCCAGTTCCAAATGAAATTGCAAACAGAATACCTATTAGTACCGGGGGTATAACCGAAAATATTTCTATGAAACGCATCACAAACCAATCTACTGAGCCTCTAAAATATCCCGCTATTGCACCCAAAGGGACTCCTATTAACAAAGCAATAAGTGCGGCAACAAAACCGACTAGAAAAGATATTCGTATCCCATAGATTACCCGACTAAAATAATCCCTGCCAACTGCATCCACTCCAAACCAATGTTCTTTAGAAGGTAAATTGTTTATTTTATATAAATAGTTTTGCTCTTCATAACTTGCAGGTGTAATATATGGGGCAAATATTGCTGCTAATATCAATATGATTATAGTTATCAATCCAAATATTGCCAATTTATTCTGGGAAAAAGACTGCCACAATTCAGACATTAATATCTCTCTTATTCTTAAATATTTGTTTTTTATTTCACCTTGCTGTACCCCAAAATCGTATACGTGGATCTATGATAGTATACAGGATGTCGATTATAAAATAAGTAATCCCCATTAGCAAGGTTATTAAAAGAATTAGGGTCATTACCATAGGATAATCTCGCTGATAAACACTGCTAATTAAATAACCCCCTAATCCTGGTATTCTAAACATCTTTTCAACAAAAACACTACCAGTCAATATGCCAGTTAACATAGGAAAAACAATAGTTAAAATAGGTAGCAGTGCATTTCTAAAAGCATGATGAACAATAATTCTGTTGAGATGCAATCCTTTCGATTTTGCTGTTAATATGTAGGGTTCATTTAGCACTTCAATCATACTGGAACGAGTATATCTAATAATAACGCCAACGGGATAAAAACCATATGCTATCACTGGCATAATCCATGTTTTTGGACCATCGAATCCACCCGTTGGAAGCCATTTTAACCCTAAAGAAAAAATATATATCATAATTATAGAGTTTACATAAACAGGGATAGATATATGATAACTGGAAAAAGCAGTAAATAGGTAATCAATCCAACGATTCGCTTTTATAGCAGAAATGATTCCCATCAATATTCCCAAAGGGACGGCCCAGAGAAGGCTCATACCACACAAAAAAGCACTCACCTTACCAGCTTTTTTAATAATATCTATTATATCTTCTCCAGGATATTGATAGGAAGTTCCAAATTTTAATTGTAATGCATTACGAATGAATTTAAAGTACTGAATATGCAGAGGTTGATCTAGACCATACATCTTCATTATTTTTTCTTTTGTCACTTTTGATAAAGGCATATTATCCTCATCAAAAGGACCACCTGGAATATTATGCATTATTGTGAATACAATTATGGTAACTATAAAAAGTGAAAATATCAGAGATAAAAATCGTTTTGCAATAAATATTAACATTTTCTACCATACTTTATATTAAATATTTTTCATTATACAAAAGATTTACCATTTTTGTTTATAATTTTTTAGAATTTCTAGCAATATGGTTTAACCATTTTTTTATCTTTAAAATATTATGTATAAGACTTATCATTAATTTACAATAATTTACCGGACTTAAACTAAGATAAATTAAAATTAGTTTTTTGATATACCGTCGAGGGATAAATGACAAAGCATTAATTTTCTATGATCGTTTTTCCAATCTAATCGCAAGCCAGAATAAAAACAAAAGATGCAGATATTTTTTTGTTAATTATAAAATTTTATAATCGTTTATAGTTAAACTAATATCGGATTTTAAATGTTGGTATTTCTTTGGGCATAATAGGAAGAAATTTGATTATAGTAAAAAGATTTCTATACAGAATATTATTTATTTTAATTTTATTAGTAATACAATCTATATTTTAGATTAATTAAATACCATTTTCATTGAGCATGGAACTCAATCAAACCTAATTTTTATTTTTGCTAATATATTTTAAATTAAAAAGGAATTATCTGTTATATTTCTATTCATTAAATATTTTTATATATTCTTCTAAAGCATTTTCAATGGAAAATATTTTTGCTCTATTCAGTAATGCTCCTTTGTCTATAGGGCTGTCTAATGATGCCGAGATAGCTTCAGCTAATTTTCCAACATCACCAACCGGAACCAGTCTCCCGTATTTTCCGCCATCCAATATTTCGGAAGGTCCGCCTGGGCAATCAGTACTTATTATATTGGCACCGCATGCCAGTGCCTCTATTAATACATTTGGCAGTCCTTCACGCAAAGATGATATGACAAATGCATCTGTTTTAGCCATATAGGCATATGGATTGTCAACAAAGCCAGGCATCGATACATATTCCTTCAAACCAAGCTCTCTAATCAAATTTTCAAGTTCACTCCTATATTGACCCTCACCCAATATTATTAATCTCATTGCATCTGTTTTTATCATATTAAATGCTTTTATAAGGGTTGAGAAATCTTTTACTTCCGATAATCTTCCTACACCTAAAATAACCTTATTTTTTTTATTATTAAAAAAAGAGTGATTTATTTTCTCTTTAGATTTTTTTAAAATATCCTGATTAAATATGGGATTATAGATGACCTTTATTTTCTCATCAGGTATTGCTAAAATTTCCATTAAACTCTTCTTAACATCTCTTGAAACGGCAATAATATGATCTGCCTTTTTAAATAGAGTTTTTTCTAAAAACATAATTATTCTATTTGATGATAATTCATAATAGCTATCCTGTTTTATTATAATTTTTGAAGAGGTTCTGCTAATTATCTTTGAAACAATTGAAATAATATTCACATGATTTAAAGAGGATAATAGGATCTCCGGTTTTTCTCTCTGCAAATAACTGACTAACGGAAATAGACTTTTCAAGATACGGGAGGATTTCAGATCAATGATATTAACCTTGCTTGAAATATCTCTTAAAAAATGGCCTTCTTTTTGCGCTAAATCCATATCTACTCTAGTGTGCAGTTTCATTAGTTCATTTGCGGGATTGGGGGATACACTCTCAGCTCGTCC
>JAXGTM010000030.1:0-16151 GCA_040774925.1 Atribacterota bacterium
AAGTTACCGAGTTATTGAGCTAGTACAACCGTCCCCTGACATGGTCCCTTAATTTAAAAAATCATTCATGCCAAATACCGAGGATGTCAAAGGGTCATCTCTCGATATATTTTTTAAAATTTGACTTCTACTCTTTCTCTGCTTTCGGCTTCTGCTTCGAAGTAAGGACGGGTTTTAAAACCAAATATGCCAGCTACTATAGATGCAGGTACTTTAGCTATACCAACATTGTATTTCATAGCTGTATCATTATAAAATTGTCTGGAAAACCCAATCTTGTCTTCTGTTTCTTTGAGCTGATTCTGAAGATCAAGAAAACTGGTATTTGCCTTTAAATCAGGATAACTTTCTGCTACTGCAAACAACCTGCCCAAAACCCCTGCCAGCTGATTGTTTGCTTCCATCTTTTCATCAGGTGTTTGTGCAGACATGTATTTGGTTCTGGCTTCAGTTACCTTCTCCAGTGTTTCTTTTTCATGTGTCGCATATCCTTTGACAGTATTAACCAGATTCGGTATCAGGTCAAATCTTCGCTTCAGCTGAACATCAATCTGAGCCCAGGCATTATCTACTCTTGCCCTTAAGGAAATAAAACCATTATATGTGACTATAGCCCATAAAATAACTAACACTAAAAAAATTAAAACAAAATTCATTCATTTACTCCTTTTTAAATCAATTTTAAATTAATAATATCAGAAATTCCATATTATCCTGATATTTGATATTAGAAAGCCCCAGCTCCCCCTCCGCCGCCGCCTCCGCCGCCGCCACCTCCGCCGGAAGAGAATCCTCCGCCGGAACCGGTAGAAGGTCTGGTATGGGTAAAAGCACTGCTAAAAGCCCGGTCAATGGAGCTAAAAGCAGCTGTATTTAATTGACCCCTGGTGTTTGTCATGTGGTAGAGAAAGGCAGTATCTCTTACACTGATATTCTGTGCTGCCAGTATTGGTCTTAGTTTAGAAATAACTTTTTCAGCGACTCCCAGAGTGATTGCATAGACGAGATAATGCTCCCAGACAACCAGAGATGGAATCTCATAATCTTTCATATTGCTGAAATGGAGCAAAAATCTTTTAAAAGCCATCCATTTATGATATTCATTAACACCTTTTTGAGTCTTTTTTCTAATAACTGCACCGTAAATGATTAATACTACGCCGGTAAATCCTGTAACTACCAGCAAAGGTAAAAATACATACCAGGGCATTTTAAATATTACAGCACTTACAATTAAAACAAAAATAACTGAAAACTCTAAAGATACGGTCTTCAAAGCCGCCTTTAAACCGGGTTTATCCTCATTAAAATATTCGTACTTTCTAAACTCTTCTCTTACTATTTTCTGCCAGCTGGTAAATTGCTGAAAGAAAGACTGTTGAGACCAGGACGATTTTGCCGTTTTTTTAGAATAATTTTCAATCTCTTTTAAAGATACATCCTTTCCGTTTCCTATAACAGAAAAAAGCCAGTTGATCAGGTTCAGTTCATGCCTTTCTAATGCTTTAAAGTCCCGGCTTATTAATACGAAACGAAAGTCTTTCTTTCGTCCCGTTCCTTCTTCTTCTATTTTTAAGAATCCTTTTCTAGCCAGGTCCATCAATGTTGCCATTATTTCTTTAGTGGTAGCCCCCTGCAGGTTTATTAGTTGACTCAAAACAGCTGGAGTAATATCTTCCGGAAGCTCCCGATAGTAGTCTAGTTTTATTTCCGGTTTAAGTTCCCGATCATATTTGAAGTAAAATCTGACTGCCATCACAATATTGATTATTATAATTAAGGGAATTAGAGCAATGGCTAAAAAAATGGCATTATGCTGCCGTTCGGCACTCTTAGCCCAGCTTAATTCTTCTGCCATAATCTTATCAAAACGATTTTCGGAAATAATTTTAGAGCTATCGGGAACTAAAGAAGGTGGAAATAAAATTCTAGCTTCCATCATTTTGCCAGATGGAAAATCTTCTACTTTATATAAAACTGTTCCTTCCTCTTCAATAGAAACTTGCCCCTGAAGAGGGCCATGACCAAAAACTCTTAAATCATCAGGTAAAACCATTCTATCAGGAAATGAAACTTCTATACTCACCCGTTCAATTGGAGAAGTATTGCTACTATCAAAAAACTTCCAGTAAAATTCTGCAATATCATTGTATTTTGTAATAACATTTTTCAATCTGTATTCCAGAAGGAAAGTTTTTATTTCATTATAAGATTTTTCATAAACACGAAAAGTATTGATATTATCGCCAGCTTCGAGCGATGTTTCTAAAATTTTCTTTTGAGGAAAAATTAGAGACCCCTTAAAATAAGCTAACCCATCTGAGCCTTTCAGTCCCAGACTTCTGATAATACCATTAAATTCTCCATGAAAATCATAGGTGAATATTTCTCGAACCTTAATATCTCCGTTTTCCATAATTTCTGCATGTGCCTGGTAATCTATTATCTCAAAACTCCGTTCCTGAGCAGAGGAAACAAGAAAGGCACCAGAGATAAACAGTAAAAATAGAAACAGAAATAAATATCTGGAAAACAGGCATCGGCTATTTTGATTTGGAATAATATCTATTACTCGTCTCATTCTGTCTCCTAACTACATCTCTTTCAAAAATATTCAATTGCCATTGTATCAACGTGTTAATCATTTATTTAAATATCAGAAAAGCATATATAATATTATACTACAAATATATAATGTCATTGTAATATAATAGAATAAAAATACTTCTATACAATTTAAAATCATTTTCATGAATGATTATGATTAAAACTGATTCATAGGTATTTTAATAATTCATGATTCATTAGAAGGAGTTTCCGGTTATGATTTCGATTATGAAAGATAATAAAAAAGTTTTCCTCTTTCTTATTCTGACCTTTTTTATCAGCTACCTCTTAGTCTTCCTTTACTTTCTCTTTGGCGGCAAATGGGTTATGCCGGGCTCATTGATTGTATCGGCAGTATATATGTTTATACCTATGATAGTTACCATCCTCGTACAGAAGGTTTTTTACAAAGATGCAATTAAAGAGCCATTGGGTGTATCCTTTAAATTCAACTTCTGGTTTTTAGTCGCCTGGCTCCTTCCGGTAATTGTATCTATTCTTACACTGGGAATAAGTCTATTGTTACCCATGGTAGAATTTACACCAGATATGGAGGGATTTTTCGAAAGTCTTAAAACTACCCTTGCCCCGGAGCAAATTGAGGCATTGAAAACACAGGCAGCATCATTTCCGATTCATCCTTTCTGGATACAGTTTTTACAGGCATTGGTTGCCGGAATCACTATTAATGCTGTCGCCGGTTTTGGTGAAGAACTGGGATGGAGAGGTTTTTTACAGAAAGAACTTTCTTACCTTGGATTCTGGAAATCAAATTTTTTGATTGGAATTATATGGGGAATCTGGCATGCCCCCATCATACTGCAGGGACATAATTATCCAGAACATCCCAAAATCGGTGTATTTATGATGATAATATTTACCTTACTACTGGCACCAATATTCAGCTATGTGCGATTGAAGGCAAAATCGGTAATTGCCGCAGCCATTATCCATGGGACTCTCAATGCTACCTTTGCTTTAGATTTAATGGTAATCAGAGGTGGTAATGACCTTACTGTGGGAATTAGTGGATTGGCAGGTTTTATTGCTCTCATGCTCGTTAATATCGGTCTTTTTGTTTATGACCATTATTTTGCAGCTGAAAAAATAATGACCAACAGACCCATTAGAATGTAGAAAAAAAGTCAGGGTTGAGTACTGTAATGGATAAATATTTATTTTAAATGTCAGCACTCAACCCGATACTAATCATTCTAGCATGGTCCAAATGGTGGCGGCTCTTTTCCTTCTCGTCTTTGCCATGATTCACTCAAATACTTTTCTGGATCCTCTTCGAAGTCCAACACACATCCCGGTGCACAGAAATAGTAGGTCTTCCCTTTGTATTCACTTTTGTACTTGCAGGTCTTTTCATCAACTTCCATTCCGCAAACAGGATCAACTGCCATTTTCATCACCTCCTATATTTTTTACTCTCCGAAATGCTCTTTCTTATACTCTTCCATGAGTTTTAAAATATCTTCTTTACATTGTCCGCAAACTGTTCCAGCTTTTGTTCTTTCCTGTATATCAAGAAAGGTTTTCGCCCCATCCAATACAGCATCTTCTATCTCTTCATCTGTAACATTCATACAATGACAAATAACCTTTGCTTCTGCCTTTTTAATCTTATCTTCCATGCCATTTCTTTTATAGTAATCATTAATGGCTGCCCTCAAAGCTTTATCTCCCAGAACTGAACAATGTACTTTGTGTTCAGGCAATCCTCCCAATTCTTTGGCAACATCTTTCGGGGAAAGGTTGTAGGCCTCCTCTAAGGTCATTCCAATAACCATCTCAGATAAGATTGAGGTACTGGCAATTGCACTGGCACAGCCATAAGTCTTCCATTTGCAATCGGTGATAATCCCCTTTTCTTTATCTACCTTTATTACGATTAGCATCTGATCTCCGCATTTCATATTTCCAACAATACCTTTGCCATCATCCTGATATGATTCTTCATCTTCAAGAATATTTCGCGGATTTATAAAATGTTCTTTCAGTTTTTCAGAATAAGCCCACTCTACTTTGTTAATCATTTTTTTTCTCCCTTTCCGATATCTACTGTAGACATTCCCCTTATTTTCTTTATGATTCCTGGCATTACTTCCAGCATATAATCGATATCCTCTTCGTTGGTATCTCTGCCCATACTTACCCTGATTGAACCATGCGCAAATTCTATCGGCATTCCAGTTGCAAGTAACACATGTGACGGGTCCAGAGAACCTGAGGCACATGCGGAACCGGTAGATACTGCTATCCCCGATAAATCGAGGTAGAGTAAAATTGCCTCCCCTTCTGCTCCCGGGAAAGAAATATTAAGAGTATTGGCAAGGCTATCTTTAGGATGTCCATTAAAATAGATATGTTCTACTTTGTTCTTTAAACCTTCTTTCAGTTTCTCTTTAAGAAAGAGTAATTTTTCGTGTTCAGCATCCATCTCTTCTTGCCTCATCTGAACAGCTTTACCAAATCCCACTATTCCAAGAGTATTTTCTGTTCCGGCTCTACGACCACCCTCCTGATGTCCGCCCCTTATGAGGGGACAAAAAGGTGTATTTTTATGAATATATAATGCACCGATTCCCTTAGGCCCATAAATTTTATGTGCAGATAAAGTTAAAAAGTCTACTTCTAACTCCTTTACATCAATAGGGATTTTTCCTACCGCCTGAACTGCATCTGTATGGATTAAACCGCCATACTGATGTGTAAGTTTAGCAATTTTTCTAATATCCTGTATAGTTCCTATTTCATTATTGGCTGTCATAATGGATACTAATGCCGGCCCCCGTTTTAGCTCCTCTTCCAGCTCATCTATCTTTAACTTTCCATATTTATCGACATTAATATATTTTACCTCAATGCTCCTGTCTGAAAGGCATTTTACAGTTTCCATTACACAGGGATGTTCAATAACCGAAGTGATTACTTTGTTATACCTTCCCCCTTCAAAAAAACTGCACTGCCTTCCGGGACAGGCTAAAATAGAAAGGACAGTATTATTTGCTTCAGACCCCGAACCGGTAAAAACTATCTCTGCAGGACTACAGCCAATAAAGGAGGAGACTGCCTCCCGGGCTTCCCTCACCATAACATTTGCAGCACGACCGAATTGATGCATACTTGATGGATTCCCAAAGACATCCATTGCCATAATTATTTCTTCCTTTACCATCGGGTGCAAGGGAGTAGTGGCATTATTATCCATATACACTCTTCGCAGAACCATATTCATATTCTCCTCAAAGCTATTTTATAATTTAAAAATTATCTTTCCAGATATTATTTTTCACAAATTTTTATTCCGGTTAATTGTTCTTTCATTTCTTTTGATTCCAATAAATCCTCCAGAGAGACTGACTCCAATGTTTCAGCTATTTTT
Source organism: Atribacterota bacterium (assembly GCA_040774925.1). GTDB lineage: Bacteria > Atribacterota > Phoenicimicrobiia > Phoenicimicrobiales > Stramentimicrobiaceae > Stramentimicrobium. The sequence goes on from JAXGTM010000030.1 coordinate 5,999, forward strand.
TCATAAAGAGTCTCCCAGACATCTCTAACCGAACAATTTTCCACTTTGGAACAGGCCGATGGATTTTCCACACATTCTACCGGGCTTAAATGGCCTTCCAGTGCTTGTACAATATCTTTTACAGTTATTTTAGAAGGGGATTTGCTCAATTGATAGCCCCCTTGAGCTCCTCTCAATGCAAACAAAAGACCGTGTGCTTTTAATGGAATTACCAGCTGACTTAAATATTTCTCTGAAATATCTTCATTCTGGGCAATCTCTTTTAAGAAAATTGGACCTTTATTATAATTTTGAGCCAGTCTCAGCATAATTCTGGCCCCATACCTCGAACGCGTCGATAATCTCATTAATCTTGCACTCCTTAATTACTACTAATACTACCCTTTTAGTAGTAATTAAATACTATAATAAAACAGAGTTTCTGTCAACAAAAAAGTTGAATACAGTTGAATATATTCGATTAGTCTCCAAAACAGACCCCTATATCTCTTGCTGTTTTTACCAGTTCATAACCGGCAGGGATCAGGCGAGGGCCTTCTGCAACCTTTTCTAGAGGAAATTCTTCCAAATAATCACCTTTCACAGCAACCATGTTGCCAAATTTCTTTTCCTCTATTAAATCTACCGCTTTTGAGCCCAGACGTGTGGCTAAAATACGGTCGAATGGAGTTGGAGTCCCTCCGCGCTGCAAATGTCCCAATACCACAGAGCGAGTATCAAGCTCTATCCTTTTTTCCAGCTGTTCACCCAGAACAAAACTAATACCCCCTAAACGAACCTTAACATCACTGTCATCTATTACCTTTTGAAATACAATTTCCCCACCTCTCGGCCTAGAGCCTTCTGCCACTACTATGATGCTGAAATAACGTCCTTTGACGATTCTATTATTAATACAATCGATTATATTATCAATCTGATAGGGTATTTCAGGTATTAATATTATATCTCCTCCTCCGGCAATACCAGAATGAAGAGCAATCCAGCCAGCTTTTCGTCCCATTACTTCAATCATCATAATACGGTGATGTGATTCAGCTGTGGTATGGATACGGTCTACCGCCTCTGTGGCAACTGATACTGCTGTGTTAAATCCGAAAGTGATATCAGTTCCTCTTACATCGTTGTCTATAGTCTTTGGCACCCCTACAACAGGTACTCCTTCTTTAAAAAAATTATTGGAAATCCAGAGTGTTCCATCGCCGCCAATACATACCAGGGATTCAATTTTTAATGCTTCAATGTTTTTTAAGACATCCTTACTGCGGTCTTCGTAAATAACCCCATCTCCTTTTTTCACTGCATAACTGAAAGGATTCGCTTTATTCGATGTCCCCAGAATGGTTCCACCCAGAGTAAGAATTCCTGAAACATCATCAAAGCTCAAAGTTCGATATCTGTTATGTATCAACCCCTCATATCCATCTTCTATTCCAATCACTTCCATATCATATTTAAGTATCGCTTTTTTGGTAACTGCTCTTATCACTGCATTTATACCGGGACAATCTCCTCCTCCGGTAAGGATGGCAATTCTTCTTTTTTTATATTTATTCATAAGGACATCCCCATCTCCATCTGTTTTTGATGGATATTTTGAATATTACTCATTATCTTAATCTTACCATGTTATTTATAATCAATATTTATCTCAGTTGATCTCAATTGCATAAAATAAAAAATGAGAAATGTAACAAATATGTCTTAAATACCTATCTATTTATCTTTTTTTATTATTCTTTGCTCTTATATTATATGATATCGGTAAAGTTTAAGAAAGCATTTAAACTCTGTTCCTAATCTCTTAATCAGCAATAATTACTGTATAATAATAATACAAGTAATAAAATGTCATTAAAATATTCTTTTTATATGAGTACAAATAAAAACAAAATTTTTTTTAATTATTTCAAATACATTTATTATTATTCTAAAGAATGCCTATCACATCAATATAAGTAATGCCAATAGGTTATTCTTTATGAGAAAATTACATTATAATATATAAGATTGTATAGTTTTATAAATTTATAATTTCAATGATATTTCTTGACTATCTAAAAAAATAATGCTAATATTTACGCAGTTTTTTAAAAACCCTCAATTTACCTATTCACATACTATGTTTTATCAGAGGATTATATTGTTTGTTTCCGATTTGATAGTTACAACTGGCACTATCAAACGGTAATACAGTAAATACTGTACTCGAGGGTATGGGTTAGCCTCCATGCCTCCCATTTGGAAAGGAAACGTTTAATGGGGCTGTATTTATACAGCCCTTTTTCATAACGCCTTCCGGGGCGTTTTTTTATTTTAAAAAAATTTTCTTTGGAGAGTAGTATGAAAAATTATCGTGAATTTTTACCAGAATTGAAAAGCATGACTTTGTTTCAAAATATTGAAGATGAGGAAATAATATCACTTTTAGAGGTGATGAGCCCGGAAATAGTATACAGGGAAGCAGGCAAGCACTGGCCTGTCCCCATCGATTTAGAAAAAGGGATTTTCTGTGTTGTGCTTAAAGGGAAATCTCTTGATAAACTCGAACCCCGTCTTGATATCTACAATATGCCTAAATTTGGTGAACCCGGAATGATGATGGGAGAAATTCCAGGTCTTTCCGAAATGATTAAGAGCCGTGCACCGAGAATTAAATTCAGAAAATCTCCTCAGGGAGGACCTTCTGATGAGCAATTTGATCTATATATGTTACAGATGACCGGTGAAATGCTCACTAAATACTATGGAGAAAAATACTCTAAAGCGCAGGGCATTATGCTGCGCAATTTCTTAGGGATACTCGCCCAAAAAGTTACAGATATACGTAAAGAAAAAGCTGAAGCGATTGCGCAACTGGAATCTGAACTTGCACCATACAGACTTCATGTTTTCTGTGCTGGAGTATCTATGAGGTTGGTAAAAGAGACTGCAAATAGATGGAATGAATTACACCCGGAATTACCGGTTATTTTTACCCCGGGCGGCTCTGTGGAACTCATTAGAGATTGTATCAGTGGAGACCCGTGTGACCTTCTAATTTCTGCTGATGATGCTATAATCCGTTCTATGATGATTCCTGAGTACACAGACGGCTATCGAATCTGGGCTGGCAACAAAATGGTTATTATTGGTGAAGATATAAATAGTGAAAACTGGACAGATAAACTGCTGGCTGATGATGCCACTTTCAAACATAATGACCCTTATGCAGATCCGGGCGGCTATCGGGCTGTTATGGCTATACTTCTGGCAGATAAATTTAAAGCAGGACTTACTGAACGCCTGATGAACCATCCCGGACACATAGGTATGGAAAAGACTATCGGTCCTTTCGGGAATTTAAAGCCTGCCAGATACCACTTTATGTATCGGTCAGCAGCAATAGCATCTGGCAAAAACTTTGCCGAATTGCCTGATATTATGAATCTTTCCGATCCATCTCTGGCTGATGAATATTCACAGGCTAGTTTTGCAGTTGATGAAAAAAATACAGTAATTGCCACACCCATTGCACATGCCTTAACTATACCTAAAACTGCTTTACACAAAGAGGCGGCAAAAGAGTTTGCAAAGATGTTCCTGCAAATTGATAAAGAATCTAAGGGTTTCATTGCTCGAGAGGGAACTTTTGGCAAAGACCCTCTTGAATAAATAAAAAAATTAAAATATAAGGAGAAAAAATTATGAAAAAAATGAAAATGCCTGCCAGTGTAAACAAAATCTTTACTTTATTACTCGCTCTTACTCTAACAACTATTATTCTCTTTTCTGCCACTCCTGTACTGGCAAATGATGCCAATACAGGATCAGCAGAAAGGACTGTTACTGTTACTGATATGAGCGGAGATGAAGTAACCATTACCGGTGAAGTCAAAAGAATCGTCAATCTATGGCCAGCTGGTACCTCATCCTTCTTTATTTTAGGAGCAGGAGACCTTATAATCGGTCTTGCTGTAAATAGTCCTGCTACAATGACTGCCTGGACACAATTATTTTACCCTGAATCTATTAATATTCCTTCTTTAGGTGGAGTTACACCTTCTATTGAAGACCTTATCAATCTGAAACCTGATTTAGTTATTATCCATCCCACAACTGCTGCCAGTGGTCTTGCCCAACAGATCAGAGATGTTGGTATTCCGGCTATCAATATTTATTTTAGTAACTACGAGAGCATGGTAAAAGCTTATACTATCTTAGGTGAAGTTTTAGGAGGAGAGTATCAGAGAAAATTGAACCACTGGTGTTCAACGGTAGAAGACAGATTAGCAAAAGTCCGCAAAATTACCTCTGAAATAGCTGAGGAAGATCGTCCTGTTGTTTTTTATATCGCAGGTCAATCAGACGGTTTAACCGAAACTCTCGGTGCAGGAACAATTGTTACAGACTGGATTGAATCAGCAGGTGGTATTAATGCATCAGAGGTTATGGGACTGACCTCTACCGGAGTAACTCCTGAGGCAATCTGGGACCTTAACCCGGATATTATGATTTGTGCCGGTGTTTATCAGCATGTAACCAAAAATGCTCTTGAAAGCGAAGAAGGCTGGAAAGATTTAAAAGCAGTTACCAGCGGCAGAATATACACAAATCCATATGCCTGTTTCAATTGGGACCGTTTTGGCATGGAGAGTCAGATGCAGATTAACTATGCTTTTATGTGTATTCAGCCAGAATTGGCTAGCGAGAATGGTATTAACAGAGAGTCTATGATAAAAGAGGTTATCGACTTCTACAGAAATTATACCGATTTCGAACTGAGTCAACAACAGGCTGAATATATGCTCGATGGACTTCGTCCTGATGGTACCGCAGAATTTCCAGTTCAATAATTATATATAATATGTTTGTCTTTTTCTACTAAAGGGCAATCTATTTATTAATATTGAATCTCTTATGGAAATTAATGAATAAATAGTAATAAACACCAAATCGATTAATATAATATTGATGTAAATAGATGAAAAAAAATAATATTAATGAGAATAACCTCTCCCATTCTGATGGAGAGGTTATCTCTCAAAAAAATGAATTTTTTGAGTATATACGGTATCAATCCATTTTTTGGTTTTCCCTGCTCATATTGTTTGCTGCTCTGGGAATGTCTCTCGCTATCGGCAGATATAGTGTGCCCTTTGGAAATACTTTTAAAATTGTATTCTCCAATGTCTTTACTTTTGATAACAGCTGGGACAGTATTCAGGAGGCAGTGGTAATGAACCTGCGTTTACCACGTACCATTGCTGCTATAATAATCGGTTCAGCCCTTGCTCTCTCCGGGGCAACTTATCAGAGTATCTTTAAAAATCCAATGGTATCCCCTGATCTATTAGGAGTATCAGCTGGAGCATCTGTTGGAGCAGCTGCTGCCATTTTGCTGAATCAGGGAAGCACTATGATTCAGGTCAGCGCTTTTGCTGGCGGATTAATAGCTGTTTTTATAACGGTGATGATTCCCCGGTTAATCCGTAATCAATCTACTATCGTCTTGGTATTATCCGGTATAGTAATAGGCAGTCTAATGTCATCAATAATGAATATTTTAAAATTCGTAGCCGATACAGATACACAGCTCGCTGAAATCACTTATTGGATGATGGGTTCTTTTGCCAAAGTATCTTTTAAAACAATGCTTCCCGTCCTTCCTACAATATTCATTCCGACAATTATCATCTTGCTTTTTAGATATAGACTTAATGTCCTTTCCCTCGGTGATAATGAAGCAAAATCTCTCGGGATAAATTTAAAGACTACCAGAGGGGTATTTATTCTCTCATCTACTCTGATTACTGCCAGTTCTGTCTGCCTCTCCGGCACCATAGGATGGGTTGGTCTGGTTATACCACATACTGCCAGAATGATTATCGGTTCAGATAATAAAAAGATGCTGCCCATAGCAATGATATTAGGCGGTATTTTTATGTTGATAATAGATATTTTTTGTAGAACACTGACTTCGGCTGAATTGATGCTGGGAATTTTAACGGGAGTAGTGGGTGCTCCCTTCTTTATATTCATCCTATTCAAACAAAGGAGACAGGTAAATTGATTCTGGAAGTAAAGGAACTAAGCTTTAAATATCACAATAACAGAACGATTTTTCATGATGTGAATTTCAATATTGATAGTGGCGAGATACTCTCAATTTTAGGTCCAAATGGTTCTGGAAAATCAACACTTCTCAACTGTATTGCCAATCTTTACAAACCTCAATCAGGTGAAATTCTTTTAAATGGAAACCCTGTCACAAAAATGAACCTCCGCCACATAGCACAGATTATTGGTTATGTTCCTCAAATACATATTCCCACATACGCCTTCACTGTCAGAGAATTTACCGTGATGGGAAGAACCCCCTATATTGGTGCTTTTAAAACTCCTAATAAGGCAGATTATATTATTGCTGATAAATCTTTAGAACAGCTGGGAATTTCTCATCTAAGAAATAAAGCATATACAGAAATATCCGGAGGTGAAAGACAGTTAGTCTTAATTGCCCGGGTTATTACTCAACAGCCCAGAATAATACTGTTAGATGAACCTACTGCACATTTAGACTATGGAAATCAGCATCGAACAGTTCAGCTTATCAGACAACTGGCAGATGAGGGTTATGCCCTTATTATGACAACACACAATCCTGAACACGCCATTATCCTCAATGGCAAGGTAGCCATTTTAAACAGAGAAGGAATTCTCGGAATAGGTCAATCGTCTGATACAATTAATTCTGATACGCTTTCAGATTTGTACGGTTTATCTATAAAGACTATTTATATAGAAGAAGCCGGGCGAATGGTGAGTGTAGTCTGTTAAACATTCTAATTACATTAAATGTTCAATCTATTTTTTAACATCAGTTCTGACTGGCTTATTATTTTCATAATTCTACCCCTCTTTTTATCTGTATCCTGTAAAAAGTATAATAAGAAAATATTGTATAAATATTCATGAATCACGAGCTAATGAACAAAAAAGCCTGCCATATAATGTAATAGTGCAGATACTCAATGCCTATTCTACTTATATGGCAGGCTTTTTCACATGAGCAAATATTTTTCTATAACTTTTGTTATTTAATTAAAATGTTCGATATTTTTTGAATTATTTTTCCTATTCTTTTGTTTAAACTCTAAATTTTATGGATTACATGTATTGGATTGACATGCACAGGGGTTGTAGCAATCTCCATTAGGGTCACAGGGATTACATGGCTTGGGTTCACAGGTATTACACTGATTTCCGGTATTACATTGGTTGCACGGGTCATTCTGGTTACACGGGTCACAGGTGTTACAGGAATTATTCTGGTTACATGGGTTGCAGGGTTCACAGGTGTTGCAAGGGTCACACTCATTACAGGGATTGCATGTATTACATGGGTCGCAGGTATTGCACTGATTTCCGGTATTGCACTGGTTGCAGGGGTTACAAGGATCACAGGTGTTACAGGAATTATTTGTATTATTTAAAATATTAGAATTTTCCGGTACAACCGATATTATTATGGTATTTTCAAATTTACCGTCTTTAGTGATAACAGTTATCTCAGCTCCCGGCATGGCAACAGCCTTTACTAATCCCTTATCATCAACTATTAATTTACTGGTATCGCTTGATTCCCAAAATACTATTGTATTTGTTGCATCTGATGGTTCTATTTTAACTGATAGCTGTAATGTCTCCCCTACCCTCATAACTTTGTTGCCACCGGTAATACTTACACCGGTAACCTTTACAATACCAAGTGTACAGCCGTTTAAAAAGAATAATATTATAAAAAAAATAAAACCCGTTTTTACTATTCTGTTAATTTTTCTTAGATACATTTTTATTTTATTTATTCCTCCTGTAAAATTTTTTATCTATTTTTATTATTCTCATGAGTTTAGAAAAATGACAGATTTTTTACTATACTTGATTTGATAATTATCTATTCTGTATTATAAACCTGACATTCAGCATAATACAATATTATCAGTTTTTTAACAAGTTATGTTACACTATTTTTCCTGTTTTTGGCCGATTTAAAAATAGCAATGAGAGTGTAATTAATGCGGTAAAAAAGGCGAAGATTGCCATAAGATTGAATCCGGCAAGATAGTTTTGTGTTTTATCATAAGAAAAACCGACTAATAACGGTCCTAAAAGTATGCCGATATTCAGACAGGTCGATAATATTCCATACCCCAGACCAACCTGGCCTAGAGATATATGTTTGGGAACCATTGCAAATATCGGTGCAGGTATTAATGCTGCGAAAAACCCTATCAGGCATCCCAATAACAACGGATTAACTGCTGTTCTGGGTACTATAAACAAGAGAAAGGTGATAGCCAGACTGCCCGCTATAATAAAATATTCTTCATTACCAAATTTATCTGTCAGCGCTCCTACCACAGGGCTGAATAAAAGTGAGCCTATCATTAACAGGCTGGTGAGAAAACCTGAATATCCAATACTATAACCCACTGACTTATAATAATCAGCACCGAAAGTAAGATAGGAAAGTGAAGATGCATTATACATCATCCATATCATAGCAATTAGCCATATCTGCCATCCTGATCTTTGAATCATACTGAAACTGTTTTGAATTTTTAAATTTTTCTCCCTCTCAGCTGCTTCCGGGAAAACCGGATACCTTGAATAAAAAAGGAACAATACTGTTAAACAGAATAACGAAGTTATCATTAGCGGCAGCTGCCAGTTCCAGCTGGCTGCCAGAAAACCGAAAATGTTTAAAGCTAAGATCGAACCAAGCGGCATAGCAGTATTAAAAATTCCCATAGCTTTACCAACCTCTCCTTTAGTGAACCAGTAAGATATTGCTTGCGGTGCAACAATAGAAATAATTAGTCCTCCTATTCCGGAGACTACCCTTCCTGCTACCATTAAAGAAAAACTCTTGCCAAAACCAACAAATAATGACCCTATGAGTGCAAGGATTAGTGCAGCTACACCAATACGTTTCGGCCCATAAATATCTGCAAGAATCCCGCCTGGTATAGAGATGAATATACCCGGTAAGCCGAAAAGGCTCATCAGCGCCCCCGCCTGTATATGTGAAATACCTAATGATTGCACTAAAAACCCGAGTATAGGAGGGATACTCTGAAAAGTTACTGCAAAGACCAGCATAAAGAGATATATATAAAAGAGTGCTTTCCAGCGCGCTTGATATTTCATCTTTAAACACACCCCGTATCAGTAATATTAAAGAAAAAGCTGAGAGAACGAGTATATCTCTCAGCTTTTTATTCATTAAGCAATTATGTCAAAGGACCGTCCCCTGACATGGTGTTACTGGCGTTTGACAGCCAGTGTAAAGGCACACCAGTATGGATTTTGTGGTGTTGGCCAGCCTGTTTGTTGTTGAAGAGAAAAATTACCTGGGTCTTCAGTATTTGCTGTTCTAGTGCGGGTCGCAATTGCTGTGCTGTTACCAGAATCATTAGATGCATAAACAGAATAGCGATTATCATTATAATTGGTTGGCCAGCCAGTGACAGTGTTGCTTCTAGTCCAGCCGGCAGTGGCAATCCATAGTACATTAGTGCCAGTTCCAAAACCATGTGCTAATGATGGTGGGTTTGGAGTTCTGCTTTGTCCTGTTGCAACCGCACTGGCTTTAGGTATGTCGCCATCTGGAATACAGAGTAAAATCCAAGATGTTCTCCTATTATTATTGTAACCATGATTTAAAATAAAATCACTTAAACCGCCAGTCAGTTTTTGATAATAAATAGCCTGAGTAATATCATTTCCAGTGTTGTTTTCAGGGGCTAGCCGTGTCCAACCATATGGTGCAGCAGGAGCTGAGCCGCCATTGATGGTAAAGATGAGTACCATCAAATCACCATTTTGAGTACCAGCTGGAACTGTTATTGTCGTTGAGCCTACATTAGTATTCGTTCTGCCACTGGTATAATTGGCAATTTCAGGTGCCGTCTGTACAGCAGTCCATTTAGCATAGAGAGTGGTATTTGCTGTTACTGTATCAGTAGCAAAGTTCCAGAGATTGGTAAGTGCTCCCTCTTTATACCAGCCGTCAAAGTCATAACCTGTCCTTGTGGGGGCAGCAGGTGCTCCTATGGTAGCACCATAGCGTACACCTGAGATAGGTGATACAGCTGATCCGCCGTTAGAG
>JAXGTM010000031.1:0-15999 GCA_040774925.1 Atribacterota bacterium
ATACTCTGTTCGATAGGCACTGTGACCTGAAAGCCTTGTCTCCATATGAACATTGTAGCATATCGCCGCCTTCTCATTCATCCATGGGTAAACCCATGGTTTTCTGCCCTACGGGTTAATAAAACTAATAATATTGACAATAAATGAGTGCCAAATAATGAAATGATTAACTTATTATTACTTCAAATGTCTTTTATTCAGAAATTATTTTGTGTAAGAACATTTATTAAAATTTATATCTTTATGGGTTATGTTTATAAATTTTTATTTTTCAAAATCTTTTTATCCCATTTTTATATTTAATCAAGATGATTTTTTTACAAAAAAGCTAAGAACGAAATCTATCAAAGTTTTTCCGTTTCTAAAATATTTTATTGTTTTTTATACATTAGCCACATATAGTTTATAATATTAAAATTTTAAAATGTGATAAGTTAATTCTAACTTCATATTTTCAAAAATTTGACATAACAACAATATTAATTTACCATATACCTTATTGTGTATCATTATTTAAAGACTGGTATGTTTAATTTGTTAAAAGGATAATATTAGATGTCTACAAATCAACATAAAAAGCATGATTATAATCAAGAATGTATTAAGAAAAATGTATCTTGTATAAAGATTTTCTGGACTTTTTTTCGCGTTGGCCTTCTCACTTTCGGTGGTGGACTTGCAATGAGTGCAGTTATTAGATATGAACTGGTTTTTAAAAATAAATGGATCAAGGAAGAAGATTTTTTATCTGTTTTTTCTACTGCAACCATAATACCTGGTTCTATAGCTGTCAATATTGCTTATTTACAGGGAAATCGTTTTCAAGGAAAAAAAGGTGCAGCAACTGCAATCTTAGGAACAATCTTGCCTTCTTTCTTAATTATTCTTGCAATTGCTTATTTTGGACTTCCTTATTTTAATCATCCTAGAGTTACTGCGTTTTTTAAAGGAAGTGCCTTAGCCGTTGCGGGTCAACTCCTTTTTTCCGGTTACATTTTTAGTAAAAAATTGTTAGTCAAATGGAAAAATGTTTTTATATGTCTTGTAAGTTTATTTGTTGTAGCGATAATCGGCTTACATCCTATCTGGGCATTGCTTGTTTCTGCCATATTAGGCTATTTTTTATTTAATCAGAAAAATCATACCTATATTAATTCAAGTAATTAATTAAATAGCTTTTAATAATATTGAATTTCGGTGAATACATGAAAATAATAATTAATCTCATTACGAGCTTTATGATAATTGGATTAAGCGCATGTGGTGGAGGTTTGGTAACAATTCCTCTTATTCAACATGAAATGGTCAATGTAAGACACTGGTTAACTCTTACTGATGTTACCAAGCTATTGGCAATCGCACAAATGACACCCGGGCCAATAGCCATTAATGCGGCAACTTTTGTAGGTTTTCAGATAGCTGGGGTTTTTGGTTCTTTAATGTCTACTCTTGCCGTTATTTCCCCCTCTATTATTATACTACTATTCATAACACCGTTTTTAAATACCATAAATAATAATGAGACAGCAAAAAAAATAAATCAAGGAATACAGGTGGGGGTATTGAGTTTAATACTATATGCTATCTGGTCATTCGGTTCAACTGTCATTGCCAATTTTTTTGATTTTCTCATTAGTATTGCTGCTTTTATGGTACTGCTATTTTTACAAAACAAGATACATCCGGTATTAGTAATTATTTTTTGTGGAATTATCGGTTTATTAATTTATTAAAGTAATGGTATTTGTGCTATTTTAATCTCGTTTTATCTTCGATGAATAATGATTTTTTTATTATATTATTCTGTTTTTTCGAATATTAATATTCTTTTTAATCATTGCATCTTGTATATGATGAATACCACCAGATAAAGATATTTTTTTAAATAAGCTATCTTTTAACCCATTATCCCACCATGAACCTGCTAGAACAGAAATGTTTGTATTTATAAAAGCTTTTGGGTACATTGGAGTAGAAGCACCTATTAAAATAATTTCCCGAGCCCCAGAACAAAGTTGTAACAAGCTGTCGATTGTATGATTTATAAAAGAAGTTCCACTAATTATTACAATATCACAATTTGGTAATAGTTCTTTTTGTTTTTCAATTGGTTGGATGAGTTCCTTTTTACCATTTTCACAACGAGAAATACCCTCATCGAATATGATTAATTCTTTAACCTGTTTAGAAAAGTTACTTGCAATAGGTGGAATAAAGCCAATCATTCCAACTACATCCTCTGCATTCACCTTTAAACCAAAATTATTATCCTTTAGTCCACTATCCACCAGCTCAAGTTGACGTGAACCTGCGGTAAGAACTGCCATACCCACACCTCTTTTTGCATCATCATCACCGCTTTTAGCCAATTGAGCTATCTCGTAGGCATCAGCACCAATTATATCCCGAGCAAACCCAAAGACTGAACATCCTGGAGGTAAATGTTCTCTTAGCATATAAGCAAGGCCAATATCGCCATTATCCAATTCAATACCAATCAAGGACAACCCAATAACCGCATCCTTTATTTTTCTATCCAATAGATAAGGTTGAGCTTCTTCAAGTATTTTTTTAATTAACATAGAATCATACCTTCTTATTTTTTTCAGGAATTTTAGGAGCAATACATACTTTTCTCTGGGCTTTTTCCACATCATAGATTTGAATATTCACCCCATAGATAGATTTCAGTAAAGCGTCAGAGAGGATTTCATCCCAATTTCCAAAGTAGAATTTTTTATCTCTATCAAAAACGGCAACTTTACTTCTCAATAAAAGTACCTGGTCCGGATTATGAGTAGTCAATACCACACCATAACCTTCTTCAGCCATTTCTTTAATTATACTTAATACCTTTAATTGATTGCCATAATCAAGATGTGCAGTTGGTTCATCCATTAGGATAATTTGTACTTTTTGAGTAATTACTCTAGCAATTGATACTTGTTGTAATTCCCCTGAACTAATTTTAGAATATGGTTTATTTTTCAGATATTCAATTCCCATCTTTCGTAAAGATTCTTCAGCTAAACTAAAATGTTTTTCATTAGGTTTTTCAAACAGCCCCAGCCATGGAGCCAATCCTGTTACTACATAATCTATAACATTATAATCAAAAGAAGGAAAAATACTTTGAGGGACATATCCTATTATTCTTGCAATATCACGATGACTCATTGACATTATATTTTTATTATTTATTAATATTTTGCCACTGGATGGCATCCTTATCTTTGATAAACAAGATAAAAGAGTTGTTTTACCAATCCCGTTAGGTCCCAATATACTAATTATTTCACCCGAATTTATTTCCAAACTAATGTTGCTGAATATATCATTTAAACCATTATAAGAGAATCCTAATTGCTCTACTTTTATTTGCATTACAATCTCCTATTCAGCAAGGGTTCTTTGTCTATAAAGTAAATAGGCAAATAATGGTGCTCCAACAAAACCAGTAAGAATAGAAAGAGGTATTTCTACATTAGAAATAGTTCGAGCAAGAGTATCTATTATTAACATAAAAAGTGCACCCATAACTAAAGTAGTTGGAATTAATTTTGTATGATCAGTCCCAATTAATAGACGTCCCAGGTGAGGAATTACGAGTCCAACCCAGCCAATCGTACCACTAACTGATACTGCACTTGCTGTAAGAAGGCTGGCACATATAATCACTATTCCCCTAATTTGATTTATATTTATTCCAAGGGATTTTGCTTCTATGTCACCAAATGATAGAATGTTAATTCTCCAGGAAAGAAGTAACAATACTACTGAGCAGATAATAAATACAGGAATTATTGCTATTATTTCTCTACCCAATATTTTAGCCATACTGCCCATTTGCCAGAAAACTATTGATGCTAGTTCTGTCTGTTCTTCAGCAATAAATTTCATTATTGCCAGTATTGAACATAGAAATCCACTAACTATAATGCCTGAAAGAACCAACATCATATTGTTTCTATTTTTAAATAATTTGGGAATAGAAGTGCTTAAATAAACAGCAAATAAACCACCTAGAAAAGCCATCATTTGCCTCTGGGCTAAAGATGCTCCAAGCATAATTGCTAAAGCTGCACCAACCGATGCTCCAGACGATACTCCAAGTAAGTCTGGTGAAATTAATGGGTTTTTAAATACACCCTGGTATACTGCACCGGAAAGAGAGAGCATGGCACCAACCAGAATGGATACTACAATTCTCGGCATCCTTATATATAAAACAATATTCTCCATTATTGAATCTGAATGAGTTATAAGCCCCAGCTTATATAAAATCACATTCAAAATATCAATCGGATTGTTACTATATCGTCCCAAACTAAGAGAAACAATTAAACTAATAAACAAAAGTATAGACAACAGCATAAGCTGTTGTCTATATCTACAATTATTCATATTAACCTTTCTATAGATAGGTTTAAATTAGAATTTTATTTGATACCCAGTTTCTCCGCATCAAAAGTAATGCCATAAACTAAATTATAAAACTCATCAACATCTTTGATGATTTCTTCAATTGTGTATAAATCTGGATGCAGATTATGTGTTGCCCAGGCAATACCTAGAGCCAATGCAGCTGTCGGCTGATCCCATGGTTCAATTTTTGAGGGAAAAGCATAAATTTCTTTATTTTGTATTGCTTTAATGCTATTCCACGAAGGATTATTTAATAAATCATCTGCTGAATAACTCGCATAAGCAGGGTACCAAATAACATCAGGATTCCAATTGATGATTTGCTCAATATTTACTTCAACAAAATCACCAGTTCCTTCAACCCCTGATACTGCATTTAATCCACCTGCTATATCGATCAGCTGTGTTTGAATCATAGCAGCAGGCGCAACAGAAAGGGCTGAACTACCACCGAGAAATAATACTTTCTTCTTTTCTGTCACTGATGCAGATATTTTCTGAGCATTTTCAATGCGTTCATCTAAATACCCCAATATCTTTTCTGCTCTATCAGTAGCACCCAGGGCCTTGCCCAATAAAGTTAAACTCTGCCTAATAGTATCAAAACTTTCCTCATTTGGTAAAGCAACTATCACCTTCATACCAACTTTTTCAAATTGTTCTACCTGATCTTTAAATCGTTCTGGAATAATTGCAAGGTCAGCTCCTGTAGCTAATACTGCTTCGAAATTGATATTTCCCCCTTTACCAATTTGAACCAAACCATCAAAATCATCCATTACGGCCTCGTAAAGACCTCTTGACATCTCTTTGTTTCCAAATCCAGCAATATATTTTTCTCCACCACCTAATACTACAGCAGCATTAAGAGTAGGATTATGAGTTCCCACTACCTTTTTTGCAGCTTCAGTCAGAACCACCTCTCTCCCGATAACATCAACAAGGGTTATTTCTTCACATAATGCTGGCAAGCTTGATAACACAGTCATTGCAATTAATACAATAAGTAGACCGAAAATCTTATTTCTTTTAAACATGAATTTAATACCTCTTTTTTTTTAAAATGTATAAATAAAAAAAGCAACGTTCCCGTTGCTTTAATCCTTTAATTATCTAATATTCGGTTAGACGACCATCCTTTCCAAGCACGGGTGGCGTATTTGTTTCCAATTACACCAATAGGTTGTTACTCATAGGAAAACCTTTAGAAGTAACAACTCGGACGTTATAAGCATTTTTGTCAAAATTCAATATAACATTCTTTTTTATAATTGTCAACTAACAAGAAGTTGTTATAACTTTAATTCCTATTAATAAATCAATCAATATTCATGTAAAGGGTTTTTAATTATTCTTCATTGGTTGGGCTACTATGTTATGTATTCGATGTATTTATCTGAGATTGAATCCAAATTCTTATAAATACCACGGTAATTCTCGGGAAGCATAGATGCTAAACGAAGCATTATCTGGTTGCTCATTTCAAGCTGAATACTCTTATCTCTACTATTTTCACTAATTAATCTAAATGGTTTTCCTACTTTAAAAGTAATTTGTGTTCTTTTAAATTTTTTAATGTTCTGCCGATAATTTTCAACACCATAATGGACCATTGGTAAAATAGGAACGTGGTAGTGCAATGCCATAAAAACTACGCCCATATGACCTTGACCCAGTATTCCTGTTTCACTCCTGGTTCCTTCAGGAGCAATGCAAATTATTTTCTTGTTTTCAAAAGCTCTTTCAACTTCTTTAAAAGTTGATCTCTTTGGCTTGTCTCGATCGATGGGGATTCCCCCCCATGCATTAGAAAGTATCCTTAAAAACCAATTATCCCAGTTCTCCTTCTTTGCAATAGCTCCTATATTGCGAGGCTGCAGTGAAAAATAAATTATTGGCACTTCCAGAAAATTAATGTGATTAAAAACAATAAGTAAAGGTCCTTCTTTAGGTATAGATTTTAATTCTCTATTGTCTATCTTACATATGATAAATAAAAATATTTTAATTAAAAAAGTTATTAATCTTGCTGTTAAATTCATTTCTTAATCTCTCTTTGTTATTATACGAAGGGCAGATGGAATTATTCTTATTTCAAGATTAGTACCGTTTAAGCAAATGGTTTCTCCATCAGCATGTGTAACCATTCCCCCAGAAATAGATTTAAGTAAGATATTTTCAGTGGATGCCATAATGGTTCCCCTAAGTTTTTTTTGCTCGCCTTTCATATATAGCAACATAGCTTTTAGAAAATAGGTTCTTGAGCCCTGCTGAGAGATAGTCATATTAAGCAAACCATCATTCATATCTCCATCTGGTGCCATATAAAACGCTCCTCCCATCCGTTTTCCATTCATTATTGATATTAAGGCAGGTGTAGTTATTTGTTTCTTGTCTCCATAGTGTATTTCTACAGTAGGAGGTTTAGGATGCAATATTAATGTTTTTAAAGCAGCAAAAAAGTAAGAAGTCATGCCATGAAAATATTTCATTTTTGCTGCTTCCAGACCTACAATTGTATCAAAACCAATACCAACACCATTACAAAAAAAACGTCCCTGTGGAAAATTACCGCCAATAACTAACCCAACATCTAATGGATAAATGGTTCCTTCCAAAAGAAGGCGCATACTCTCCATAAAATTTCTAGGAATCCCAGCTCCGTAAGCAAAATCATTACCTCTGCCAATTGGTATTACTCCAAATTGTAAATAATTTCTTTGACCTGTGGTGTCAGAAGAATTAGAATTGAGCATTAGCCCATTGATAACTTCATTTGCAGTTCCGTCTCCCCCGGCAGAAACAATCACCTGTTCCGAATTTTGACTCAAAGAAGATGCTATTGAAATTGCATGACCAATTTTTTCTGTAATTATAATTCTAAAATCTATTCCATTTTTTGAAAAAAAATCACTTATCAACGGAATCTTCTTCTTAGCATTACCATTATTTGCAATCGGATTAAGGATAATTACGAAACTTCTCTTTGCCATTTTTACTCCTGCTATAAAAATATGCTTTCATATTTTAGAGTATTAACTCTTTTAAATCAATACATTTATGATATCCATAATTTTATTCATACAAAAACGGATAAGCTCATCTATTTGTTACTGTTATTCCACAATTTTTTTAGTTTGCATATTCTGTATCTAGAATGCGGTTATTCTAAACTCAATATTATTTCCTTAATAAAAGAATCATACATTGCATTAAAAAAAATATTAGCTGCTGGATAAGTTAATTTATCTTGATGATCCTGTAAATATTTATCATATATTTTTTGTATTTGTTGAGTATTTATATCTACCATCTTCTTTTCCATGAGTGTAAAGATTTCAGGGGAATCATTGGAGATAAAAAATAAAAACATGTCAAATAAGCCATTTATATAACTATACTTCATTTCATTAGATAGCTTCAAATATTCGTTTCCATTTAACAAATAAGAAGCTTTTACCTCTTCAACCTTTATCAGAAAAATACTACTTAGCAAAAGTATTATTAAAATGTACAGTATTGTTCCTTTTTTCAATCTCTTCCTCCTTAAATTTTATATTATTTTTTTAATTTTTTATGCAATTGTAATTTATTGTAAACAAATAAATCTTTTAGTAGTATTTTATCCAAAATATAATGCTATTCTAATCTTCTAATCTTCTAAAACAAGGATCATTCATGCCCTTAAACCATATATTTGATATTTGTCATAATAACAAACTAAAAAAATAAATTCAATTTTATCAATTATATTTATATGCTTAATCATTTTAAATTTAGAGTCACATCTTTGCACAAAGCAGTTTTCCAATAATTCTTATATTTATGATAAAATATTAATATAAAGACGGTTATTAAAATTTTCTAAAAGGAGCATATTTATGAAAAAGAAATTACTGCTTCCTGTTCTATTTATTGTACTCTCTTCAATGTTATGTAGCTGCATTGGTTTGAACGGCTATGGCGATGAAGAATTAGCTCCAGTGGAATCAATGAATATAATGATGCTAGAATCGTTTCCTTTACAGATTAATGTCCTTATCAATGGCTATTTACCCAACCCCTGCTATCAAATCACCCGAATTGAAAAGAATCAAGAAGGAAACACCTTCTATATAAAAGTGTTCATGAAACACAATGGCTTAATATGTATTCAGACCATCAAACCCTATGAAGAGACAGTAGCTCTGGATGTCTATGGTCTTATTGCTGGAACTTATCAGATTGACGTAAATGGGGTTACAGATTCTTTTTTTCTGGATGTCGATAATATATTGCCTGATATTGAATAATAGATAAAAAAGTTTTTAAAGGGTTTATGAAGTAAGAAAATCCTATTTTTCAACTTTTAAGAATTGTGCATTAATTGCTACAATGATTGTACTTAGAGACATTAAAGCAGCACCAATGGCGGGAGAGATTATTATACCAGAGTTATAGAACACTCCAGCAGCAAGTGGAATTGCAATGACATTATAAGCAGTGGCCCAGAACAAATTTTGAAGCATTTTACGGTATGTTGCTCTTCCAAATAATATCAGTGAAAATACATCTAAAGGATTACTGTTTACCAGTATAATATCAGCGGCCTCGGCAGCAATATCAGTACCTGAGCCAATAGCAATACCTACATCTGCTTGAGCAAGAGCTGGGGCATCATTTATTCCATCACCGGTCATGGCCACAAACTCACCCTTATCCTGAAGATTTCTTATTTTTTCAAGCTTCTCATGTGGCAACACCTCTGCCATATAACCATCAAGATTTAATTTATCAGAAACTTCCCGGGCTATGTTTTGATTATCACCTGTTAACATCCAGCATTTTATACCCATTTTTTGCAGCTTTTCAATCGCCCTATAAGATTCGTCTCTAATCTTATCTGATAGAGTAATAAGCCCAATTATTTTCACATCCAAGAAACTATAAACTAAAGTTCCTGCCTCATTAATATTAAATTGTTTTAATATCTCAGGATTGTTTTCCTTTACATAGTTCTGGCTGACCAGGGCAATTGACTTCCCTCCTATTTTACCCATTACCCCCTGTCCTTTGATTACCTCAAAATCAGTGACAGGTATAATATTTGTTTTCAATTCCTCAGCTCTTTTCATAATTCCTTTAGCAAGAGGATGCTCGGAGTATGCCTCTAAAGAGGCAGCCAGCTGAATCAGTTGATTTTCATCATATTCTTTATTTATAAGAGTAACATCGTTTACCCCAAACCGTCCTTCAGTCAAAGTACCGGTCTTATCAAATACAACTGTAGTAATCTTTCTAGAATTTTCAAAGGCACTCCTATTCCTTATCAAAAGACCATTTTTGGCTGATAAGGAAGTAGAGACAGCAACAACTAAAGGAATGGCTAAACCTAAAGCGTGAGGACAGGTAATTACCATAACCGTGGCCATTCTTTCTATTGCAAATGCCAGTTTTGAGCCACTTGTAAGCCAGTAAATGAAGGTCAATGCTCCTATGGTCAAGGAGATTACTGTAAGCCAGTTCGCTGCTTTATCGGCAAGCACCTGTGTCTTCGATTTGGAAGTTTGTGCCTCTCTTACCAGATTAATAATTTTAGATAGGTAAGAATCTTCTCCAATCCCTTCCACTTTCACCTCTAAAATCGAATCACCATTTATGGAACCTCCGATAACTCTATCTTTCTCCTTTCTGAGTACCGGCTTTGATTCACCGGTCAGCATAGATTCATCAATATAACCGTTTCCTTTAACGATGTTACCATCAGCTGGTATCTTTTCTCCTGCTTTAATTAGGATAATATCTCCTCTTTCCAATTCTGATATCTTAACATCTAATACTGCCTCTCCTTTAATTCTATGGGCTATATCTGGCATTAATTGAGCTAATTTTTCCAGTGCCTTTGAGGCTCCTATGATTGATTTCATCTCCAACCAATGACCTAACAGCATTACATCAATAAGAGTTGCCAGCTCCCAGAAAAAGAATTCTCCCTCCAGGCCAAAGACAACAGCGCTGCTATATAGATAGGCTACAGAGGTAGCTAAAGTAATAAGGGTCATCATTCCAGGTTGTTTCTTTTGTGATTCTTCAATAAACCTCTTTAGAAAAGGACTACCTCCATAGAAAAATATAAAACTGGAAAGTGCAAAGAGAATATATTTTCCTCCCCGAATATCTAATCTATAGTGGAAAAATTGTTGTATTAAGGGAGATAGTAATAGAATGAAAATAGTTATAAGAGTTGATATGATAAATCTTTTTCTAAAATCTTCTGCCATATGTTGGTGATGCTCGGTATGGATATGTTTTGTGGGCTTATGATGATTAGGCTTATTATTATGGTGTTCATGGTTCATGTTGTGTTCCATTATTAATCCTCTTTATTACTTAAAAAGAGTATTTTATTTTATTATACTCTTTTTAATTCAAACCCACATCTTTACAGTTAACAATCAAAGTTTAAAAAGAAGAAACTATTATTAAAACACATTCTAACCATAATCCTTAATAAATAAAAGAGCCCTTCAGTTATGATACTGAAGGGCTTTGGTTTGCTGGCTCCTCGGGTAGGATTCGAACCTACAACCCTCCGGTTAACAGCCGGATGCTCCGCCATTGAGCTACCGAGGAATAATACAAAAATTATTATAATCTAAATATTTATAAAGGTCAACAGAGATTAGATATTTTTTTAATATATTATTAATTTTTTTATAATAGTTCAGTTTTCTAGTCTAAATAATCTCTTAATTTTTTGCTTCTACTGGGATGTCTCAATTTTCTAAGAGCCTTTGCCTCTATTTGTCGGATTCTCTCTCTAGTCACACCAAATTCCCTGCCAACCTCTTCAAGTGTATGTGGATGACCATCAGTGATACCGAATCTTAACTCTAAAACACGCTTTTCACGGGAAGTCAAAGTCTTCAGGACATCATCCAATTGCTCCTTTAAAAGAGTATGTGAGGCAATTTTTGGTGGAGCAGGAGAGTCTTCATCTTCAATAAAATCTCCCAACAAACTGTCATCTTCTTTTCCAATTGGACTTTCTAATGAAATTGGCTGTTGAGCAGTTTTTATAATCTCTTTGATTTTTGTTAACGGTAGCTCCATTTTTTCTGAAATCTCTTCAATTGTAGGTTCTCTACCTAACTCTTGCAATAGTAGTCTTGACACTCGTACCAGTTTATTAATAGTCTCTACCATATGTACCGGGACTCGGATAGTTCTAGCTTGGTCAGCAATAGCTCTTGTTATAGCTTGTCTTATCCACCAAGTAGCATAAGTACTGAATTTATACCCTCTACGGTAGTCAAATTTCTCTACGGCTCTGATTAAACCCATGTTCCCTTCTTGTATTAAATCTAAAAAAAGCATTCCTCTGCCAACATATCTTTTAGCAATACTTACTACTAGTCTTAAATTTGACTGAACCAACTTCCTTTTAGCTCCTTCATCTCCAGCTTCCATTCGTTTGGCTAAAATAACTTCTTCATCAGCCGTTAAAAGCCTAATTTGCCCAATTTCTTTTAAATACATTTTTACCGGGTCGTCAAGTTCAATTCCTCTACCAACATATAAGTCAGCTTCTATATCTCTTTTAGTTGTGGCTAAGATATCTCTCTTTTTGGACTTTTCTTTACCCGAAATAAACTCTTCATCTTTTTCATCATCCTCTTCCTCTTCTTCAATTACATCTACACCATATCTGCTGAGAGTATCATAAAGATCTTCAATTTTATTTATATTTAATATTTCATCATCCAGGTAATTTTCAATTTCTTGAAAGGTAACATAATTTTTTTCTTTTCCTTTTTCTATTAATTTATCAAACTCCTTTTTCTTAGCCATTTACTAAACTCCTATATATCAATATTATTAATTGGTAAATAATCATTTATGAAACACTTTTGGTTAAAGTATTAATTTTATTCAAAGTTTCCTGGTATTCCTGCAATATGACTGCATCAACATCTTTGTCATCTTTTTCTTTCAAATGAATAATTTTCTTTAACTTATTTAACTTCTGTTGTAATCTATGTATCTTAATAGCTTTTATTGAACGATTAACTGCCTTTAAATCAAAAGATATAACATCTTTAAATACAATCTGGGATATTAGGTTTGCAATATTAGGTTGTTCAACTTTATTAATAATACTTTGTGGAGAAATAATTTCCCCTGTTTTATAGAGATCAAATATAGTAGAAAATATTACACGATGCTCAAATATTGTAAAATCTTCAACCTCTAGTTCTGAAGTGATTTTTTCAATAATATCACTATTTTGCAGTATATTACCAATTAATGTTTTTTCAGCATTTATATATGTTGCTTCAACTGAAGTCTGTACAATAGTCGAGTTTTTGATTAATTTATTTTTTCCTTTTTTATATCTATTTAAATCTATTAAAATACTTTCCTCTGTCAAATTAAGCTCTTCTGCAATTTTTTTAATATCGTTTTGCAATTCTATTTCACTGCTAATTTCAATTAAATCTTCAAACAAACTTTTAACAATATTGAGTTTTCCACTAATATGAGAAGGATTATATTTTTGAGATAAAATAGATAGTTTATAATCAATTAAAGGAAGTGAATTTTCTATCAAATTTGCAAAATACTTTTTTCCTTTTTTTAAAAGAATATCGGCTGGATCGGTATTTGGGGGTAAATTTAGTATCTTGACTGCTAGCCCAGCCTTCTTTACTATGTTAATGCTTCTTAAGGTTGCGTTCTCTCCGGCCGCATCTGAATCGAAAGCTATAATAGCTTCATCTGCAAATCTTTTCATAAGGTTTGCCTGCTGAGAAGTTAATGCAGTTCCTAAAGAAGCAACTGCATTGCTAAAGCCAAACTGATGAGCAATCAGAACATCAGTATATCCTTCCATAATAATCACTTGATTATCTTGTCTTATACTTTGTCTAGCCTGAAACAATCCGTACAGGCTATTTGTTTTATTATAAACAATGGTTTCAGGTGAGTTAATATATTTAGGTAATTTATTATCTAAAACTCTTCCGCCAAAAGCAATTATTTTACCCTGTAAATTAAATATTGGAAACATAACCCTGTTGCGAAAATAGTCAATTGCTTTTTTTGTATTATTACTTCTAAACGCTAAACCTGCTTTGAACAAATTCTGCAGTTCAATTTTCTTTGATGATAAGAAGAGAATAAGATCATCAAATTCTGGTAATGAATAACCAATACAAAATTTTTTAATTAATTCTTCATTAAAACCTCTTTTTATTAAATACTGTAAAGCTACCTTGCCACGATATGTAAACAGGTTTTTTTGAAAGTAATCAGCAGCTATTTTATTTAAATTGAATATTGCTTCTTTCTCCTCACTCTCTTTACTGTGTTGTTTTCTATCATCAGGAAGATGAACACCTGCTCTATTAGCCAATATTTTTACTGTTTCTGGAAAGTTGGTCTTTTCAATCTTCATTATAAAGGTAAATATATTTCCACCCTCTCCACATCCAAAACAATGATACATTTGTTTTTGGCCATCAACCATAAAAGAGGGAGTCTTTTCTTGATGAAAAGGGCAAAGCCCCTTATAGCTCTTTCCACTCTTTTTTAGTACAACATATCTGGAAATTAGTGTTACAATATCTATTTTATCCCTAATTTCATCTAAAATTTCCTCTGAATATCTTGCCAAATAATAACTCCTAAAAAAATATTATCCTTTATTTATTTAATTCGCCAAATAATAAAATAATCCTTCTTTTCTATTTTTAAAATATTACAATTTTAAAATAAAGCATTCAATACAAAAGAGTGATTAATGTAATTTATCAGATGTTTATGTCTTGGAATAAATACATGACAAGTGTTAAAAGAGTATTTTTAAACTAATTCTTTGACTTTACCATATTTTCCACCACCGCCAGAGATTAAAGATAGCTTTCCTTTGCGAGCGGTAATAATAGCTTCAGCTATTTTAAAGCCAGCAATCTGTTGCAATTCAGAAAACTCTGCTTTATGGAGAATTGTCATTTCAGTTCCAAAGTGATTGAATAGTTTTTCCTTAGTTTTTTTACCAATTCCTGGTATAAAATCCAGAGCTACCTGGTGATAATATGGTGGCCTGTGATTCGGTGATGTTGAGCTTTGGTTATCACTTAACTCGAAAATTCTATCTATAACTCCTTTAGTAATCTTTTTGTTACCACATATCTTGCAACAATATTCTGGAAAATTATCCACAGCGGTATAATTGCATTTCTTACAAAAAGTACGATAATATTTACCTAATTTTGGGTTAAGACCATAGTTTGCTACAACTTTTCTCCCTGATTCTCTTTTTAAAGCTAGCAATAACTCTTTATATGAAGGATTTTTCATTTGAAAAATATTATATTCCCTACCAATTTTTGATAGTGAATGTGCATCTGAGTTAGAAACAAAAGTATAATCTGAAAGCTCCTTAATACAATCTGCAAGGTATGTGTCTGCACTGAGTCCTAGTTCAATAGCTGGAATCTTTTTTAATGTTGAACGGTTATAGACTTCCTCTAAATGTTGAGCACAATTTCCATAGACACTTTTATAAGGTGTAAAAACATGAGCTGGAATAATAATTCCACCCAGATCGTTAACAATATCAAAAAATTCTTGAGCTGTAATTCTGCTATTTTGTGAACTCAAATTAGAGTTTCTAATCATCTCGCTAATAACTTCACTAAATTTGATTATATCATCGAGATAAGGAAAGTAAGCAATTTGGTGAGATAGTTTACCGTTCTTCTCCTTTGTTTCTATTTCAGAACCTAATATTATAGTAACCTTATTATGGAAAAACAATCCTCCATCTTGAAATTCTTTCATATCTCCAGAATTCAAAAGTTCTTTGATATCTGCAATTACCCTTGGAGAACCACAATCAACAATACCTACTATATCAATTCCTTTCCGAGCTTCACACTCTAATGCTATATTAGCAAATGTTAGTTTCTTTGATGCGGTTACTTTAACAGGTAAATTATCCTTATTTCTACCTATATGCACATGTAGGTCTACAAAATAATCTTTCAGATTTATTTCGGTCATTTATTTAACCACCATTGTATGCCTATTAAAGACTTAGCATCAACTATTTTTTTATCATTTAACAGTAACTTTATTTCTTCTCTTTTGATTTCGACTATTTCAATGAATTCATCAAAATCAGTATGACTTCCAGTCACGCTCAACTCACTTGCATAATAAAATGTGAGTTTTTCGTTACAAAATCCAGGAGCGGAATAAAATTCAAAAACTTCCTGCCAGTTTTTAGCTACATAGCCCGTTTCTTCCTCGAGCTCTCTCTTTGCGCAATCGAGCGGCTTCTCAAATGGTTCCAAAGTACCCGCCGGTAACTCAAGTAATACTTTATCAATAGCTTTTCGATATTGCTTCACCAATATAATCTTATGTTCTTCTTTCTCAGCAAGAATGACGACAGCGCCAGGGTGTTCCACAATTTCCCTGGTAGTGTTCCTGTTATCTGGCAGAATAATCGTATCCCTTCTTAACCTTATTATTTTTCCATCATAAATTATTTCTGATTTAATAGTTTTCTCTGGATGATTTGCTTTA
>JAXGTM010000032.1:0-15946 GCA_040774925.1 Atribacterota bacterium
CTGAACGTAGCGCGTCTGCCGATTCCGCCACTTCGGCTAAATAATTTTTCTATGATGTGATGCTCGGACTGGTAACAACAAATTATTATATTTAATTGCACACATATTAGCATAGATAAATTAAGATTGCTTGTCAAGAAAATTATCTTTGACTTTTTATTGACAAAAAATAATATATTCGAAATGTCTACAATTTTTATGAAAAAAGTTTTTAAAATTTAATATACTATTTAAGCTATTTTTTAAAATTTCTAATATATTAACTTTCATCGTATTTAATTAACATTAATAAAATATAGATATGATTTTATTGTTCCAAAAATGTCAGAACAAAAGAATTTGCTAACTAATTGAAATTTTGGGTAGATTTATTTCAACAGAGAGGAGTGAGCTAAATGAAGAATGAAAAAATGATTGTCGATATGAACCTTGGCGACAGAGTCAAAAAAGTTTTCTACTTAAAAGAGGCTGAATTTCGTCTGCGTAGAGATGGTCGGACTATAGATGGGTTTTTAAGAATATCTGATAGCAGTGGAGATTTAGAAGCTGTTTATTGGGGGTTGACTGGACAAAAACTTGAACAAGTTGAAAAGATGCAGTTTGCTATGATTGAAGGACAGATAAACAAAAAGAAGAGTAGCGGGCAGATGCAGATGAGCATAACATCTATTGAGAATGTTCCGGAAGGTATCTCCTTTGACGATTTGATCCCTTCTTCGTCAATAGATATTGAAAAAGTAATGAAGGAGATAGATCAAAAAATATCTAGTATAAAAAACCCTTATTTAAAAGCTCTTTTACATTCTTTTTTTAATGATAAAAATATAAGAAAAGAATTTAAGATAATACCTGCAGCGAAAAAGCTACATCATGCTTTCAAAGGAGGTTTAGCTGAACATACTTTGAATGTCTCCCGGATATGTGAAACTTTATGCGAGATACATCCCCGCATCAATAGGGATTTTCTGATAAGTGCTGCTCTTCTCCATGATATAGGAAAGCTTGAAGAATATCAACTTTCAGGAACAATAGAACATACAGATAAAGGTAAATTAATTGGACACATAATTATTGGTACAGAGATGGTAGAGAAGAGAATAAGACAGATAGAGGGTTTTCCAGAAGACCTTGCAATTATGTTAAAACACACTTTATTAAGCCATCATGGAAAATTGGAATATGGCTCTCCAAAACTTCCCAGTATTCTACCCGCAATCGCTCTTTTTTATGCAGATGATGCAGATGCCAAAATAAATGGATTAATCGCTTTAAAAGATGAGAATAAAAATTTAAACAAAAAATGGAGTGAATGGGTCTGGTGGTTGGAACGCCCCATCTTTTTGGCAGATGATGAAATTATTGGGAAAAATGAAGATTATGAGGAAAATGGTTTAAATTTGTAAGATTAGAGAAGTTGAGGTATATTATTAAAATTATAACAAAACAAACAAGCAAAATTTCAGCAGGAGGAAGATTATGCAAGATATGCTAACAGATATTCTTTCCGGACAACAGGCAGATTATGTTGAAGTTAGGATGGAAGAGCATGAGTCAACTAATATTCGTTTTCAAGGAGAGAATATAGAAAAGATTAGCAGCTCCCAGGAGAAAGGTGGCAATGTGAGAGCTTTAGTTAAAGGTGGGTGGGGTTTTGTCACTTTTAATCGTTGGGAAGATTTAAAGGAAAAAGTAAAACAGGCAGTTGAAATAGCCACATTAATTGGTGATAAACAGAGTTTTTTAGCACCCGTAGAATCAGTAGTAGAAGTAATTGCTCATGAAGTTGCTAAAGATTTTAGAGAAGTTAGTTTAAAAGAAAAAGTTGCCTTAATAAAAAATTACAACAACATAATAGTAAATTTTAGTCCTAAAATACAATCATCTATAGTAAACTATTCTGATAACTACACTAAAATACATTATGCAAATTCTGAGGGAACATATATAAGTCGCGAACGCCCTTATCTGAGTGTTCATTTAACTGCTATTGCCCGTGAAGGTGATGATGTACAGATGGCCAGTGAAAGCATTGGAACCAGCAAAGGTTATAAACCAGCCGAACAGATTTCATCTTTAGCTCAGCGTGCAGCTCAGCGTGCAGTAAATCTGTTGCAGTCAAAGCCCGTTCCTGCTGGAGAATATACCGTTATTTTAGATCCAATTCTGGCTGGAGTCTTTATTCACGAGGCTTTTGGGCATTTAAGCGAGGCAGATTTTCTTTATGAAGACCCACGAATGCAAAAGATGATGTCAATAGGTGAGAAGGTCGGCTTTGATGAGCTTAATGTTGTGGATGATGGTTCCCTGCCGGGATTGTTAGGTTCATCAAAATATGATGATGAAGGTGTTCCCACAAGGAAGAACTATTTGATTAAAAAGGGAGTTTTATCTGGAAGACTTCATTCCAGAGAAACAGCTGCCAGAATGGGAGAAGATGTTACCGGGAATGCCAGAGCATTGAATTATCATTTCAAACCAATTGTCAGAATGACCAATACCTATATTGAACGAGGCAAAATGCATTATAAAGAATTATTTGATGGCATTGAAAAAGGCATCTATGCTCGCCAGTTCTATGGAGGCAATACAACTTTTGAAATGTTTACTTTCAGTGCCGGCGAAGGTTATTTAATTGAAAATGGAAAAGTAACTGAACCTATCAGAGATATAACCTTAACGGGCAATCTATTTGAAACATTACATAATATTGAAGGTATAGGTGACGACCTTAGAATTATTGAATCAGGTGGCGGTTGCGGTAAAGGTGGACAGCACCCACTGCCGGTTACTTTTGGTAGTCCTCATATTAGAATCAAAAATGTGGTGGTAGGAGGAAGATGATTTTATGCAGGATGTAATGACAAAGTTAAGCAAAAAAATTAGTTCAGGTGAATTGTATAAAGTTAGCTATAAAACAGTACCTGTGGAATTTGAAATGAATCAACTCAAATCTGTTAATATAGAAGAAGCAGAGGGATGGGCGTTCAGAGTTATTCATGATGGTAAAATAGGTTTTTCTTCCTCTACTTCTGAAAACCATTTTGATGCCATGGTTGATAAAGCGGTTGATATAGCACAGTTTGGACAGACTGCATTGTTTGATTTTCCCAAACAGGTTAAACCATCTAAACAAAGTAAACTTAAACTTCATGATCAACAGATATCAAAAAAGAGTATCCCTGAGATGATAGAAATCGGGAATAATATTATTAAAAGAGTAAAATCCTTTGATTCTGATTTACGTTGTGATGCAGGGATAGTCAAACAGGATGAAAAAGTAGAATACTGTAATACTTACGGAGCTTCATTTTCTTACCAAAAAAGTATTTTTGCCCATTCAGTAATGATTCAGGATACTCAGGAAAATGATATGATGATGCTGATGGAATCAATGCAATGGGGACAGGACAATCTTAACCTTGATTCTTTGTGGGGGAAGATAGAAAAAAAATTAGAATGGGGTAAAAAAATAGTAGAGGTAGAAAATGGTTATATACCGGTTATTTTTACTCCAAAATCATTGTTGGTCCTCATACTTCCACTTATTTCAGGTCTGAACGGTAAGATGATTAATAAAAAAATCTCCCCATTACAAGATAAATTGGATGAAAATTTATTCAGCCCAATGCTTTCTATTTATAGTGATGGAACTATCGATTATGCTGAAGGGAGCGCTCCTTACGATGATGAAGGTGTACCTTTACAGAGATTGCCACTTGTTGAGAATGGGGTATTAAAAAATTACTATTATGATCTTCACAATGCTGCTGAAGCGGGGAAAGAGTCTACCGGTAATGGTTTTAGGGGTAGCTACCATGCTTCTCCTGCACCAGGGGTCAGCAATTTAATTATACCTGAAGGGAACACATCTTTTAGTGATATGGTAAAAGATTTAAAGACAGGAATAATAGTTGATCAGGTTTTAGGTTTGGGACAGGGCAATGTACTCAGCGGATCTTTCTCTAACAATGTTCAACTGGGCTATAAGATTGAGAATGGAAAAATAACAGGACGAGTCAAAAATGTGATGATTGCTGGAAATGCTTTTGAAGTTTTAAAAGAGATTATAGCGGTAGGAGATGAAGTAGATTGGAAATCAGGCCGTTACTGTTTTCCTCATATTTGTGTGAAATCAATTTCAGTTGCTACAAAAAAATAAAAATAGGTAAAAATAGATGATAAAATTATTATTAATAAGACATGGAGAAACTTTTAGTAATGCTGAGAAGCGCTATGCCGGTCATCAGGACATTGGTTTAACCGAAAAAGGTATCTGGCAGGCAGAGCAGCTTGCAGAACGGCTGGCAGAAGTTCCTCTTAAAGCAATTTATTGCAGTGATTTAGAAAGGGCAATCCATACTGCTACTATTATTAATTCAAAGCATCAGCTCGACTTAAAAATTGAACCTCTCTTCAGGGAAATACACTTTGGTGAATGGGAAGGATTATGTTTTGATGAAGTAAAAAATAGTAATGAAAACCATAATTACTGGATGTGTGAGCCACATCTGCCCCTTCCTGGTGGAGAAAGTATGTCAGGCTTCAAAAGAAGAGTTTTAGATGGTTTGGATAAGATAATTGCTAAGCACAATAACAGCGAAGAATGTGAAACTATTGCAATTGTCTGTCACGGAGGGGTTACCAGGATAATTATAAGCAATGCCTTGAATATTCCTCTGGAAAAAGTATGGTTTATGAGACAGGATTCAACTAATTTAAACATTCTGTACTACTATAAAGAAGATATCTACTTTGTTGAGACGATTAATGATACTAATCATCTCAACAATAAAGAAGAAAGAATGGTAAATTAGTTGAAAAACAGTAAAATTTCAGAAATTATTGCTAATGTTCCAAAAATTAAGGAAAATGTTAGAGAAGATACTTTAAAGTATTTTGATAATTTAACAAAACCAAAGAAGAGCTTAGGCAGACTGGAAGATATAATTGCTAGAGCTGCCGGGATTTATGGTTCCCACTTACCTGTTATAGAGAAAAAAGCAATTTTTTTGATGGCTGCTGACCATGGAGTGACAGAAGAGCAGATTAGCGCATATCCAGCAGAAATCACCTACCAAATGGTATTGAATTTTTTAAGGGGTGGTGCTGCAATTAATGTACTGGCCAGACATTTTAATACAGATATAGTTATTACTGATATCGGTGTAAAGGGTGAATTGAGAGAGAAAACAGAAATAATTCATAAAAAAATAGCTTATGGAACCAAGAATATGGCAAAAGAGCCGGCAATGGGAAGAGAGTTTGCTGAAAGAGCAATAGAGATAGGTTTTGAAGTTTTCGAAGAAGCATATAACCGGCAAAAAATAGATTTAATTGGATTAGGTGAAATGGGTATAGGCAACACCACAGCTTCTAGTGCAATAATCAGTCTACTAACAAATACCAGAATTGAAGAAATTGCAGATAGCGGTACAGGTTTAACAGAAGATGAAGTCTTACATAAGATTGCTGTGATAAAAAAAGCTATCTCTTTGAATCATCCTTTGCCCGATGATGCCATTGATGTTCTGGCAAAAGTGGGTGGTTTTGAAATAGGGGGCCTGGTAGGATGTATTTTTGCTGCCGCTAAAAAGAGAATACCCATAGTAATGGACGGCTTGATTTCTGCTGCGTGCGCTTTACTGGCAGTCAAATTGAATCCCATGATACGGGATTACCTGTTTACCAGTCATTGTTCTAGAGAGAAAGGGCATCTTGTTGCTATTGAGCATTTAGGCATGTTTCCCATATTTGATCTGAAAATGCACCTGGGAGAAGGAACAGGCGCAATATTTGGTATGAATTTTATCGAAGCTGGTTTCAAATTATTGAACCAGATGGCTACTTTTGATGATTTAAGAAAAAATAGTTGATTGTGAAAATTGCCAGATTTCAGAAAATCTACGACATATCAAATTCCTGAGCTCTTATCAATTAGAAAATTCAATCAAAAAATTTTGTTATAATATTTTGGAAATTTATAGAATGGAAAAGAGTAAACCAAAATTAATTTTGATTACAGGCGGAGTAAGGAGTGGCAAGAGTTCTTTTGCCGAATCATTAGCCGAAAAAATGAGTAAAAGAGTTGCATATATTGCAACTGCTCAGGGATTGGATAATGAGATGAAAGAGAGGATTGCCGAACATCGCAAAAGAAGACCAAAATACTGGAAAACATTTGAAGAAACAGAGCAAGTAGCTGTAATTATAGAAAGAATTAATAGTTCAACAGATGTTGTCATTATTGATTGTCTGACATTACTTGTTTCTAATCTCATTTCTGATTTTCAAGAGGAAATATCCAAACAGCATGAATTATTCACTAAAGTACTTAAAGAGGTAGATCTTATTATAAAGGCAGTCTTAAAGAGTGAGGCAACAGTCATAATCGTATCAAATGAAGTGGGATTAGGGCTTGTTCCAGCAAATCCTATTGGCCGCTTTTATCGGGATATACTGGGAAAAGCAAATCAGTCTATTGCTAGTTATTCTGATCAGGTATATTTTATGGTTTCAGGTATTCCGCTTTTGATAAAGGGAAAAAATAATGAATAATATTATTCGGATAATCCGAAGATTGTTTTTAGCCCTTTCTTTTTTGACCGTCCTGCCGATTCCATTGATATTTTTTAAAAAAGATGTCGAAAATAAAGAGACAATCAATATCGATTTCTCTAAAGCTAGTGTATTTTTCCCTATAGTGGGATTACTCATCGGTGGTATTTTGTATATCTCCTATCTATTTATGCAATACGTCGGTTTGCCTTCTCAACTGGAGTCAGTTTTTATTCTAACAATATGGATTGCTCTAAGCGGAGGCCTTCATATGGAGGGTCTGGCAGATATGGTAGATGGATTTTCAGGTGGAGAAGACAAAAATGATATTATTCGTATCATGAAAGATGGCTCAATTGGAGCTAAAGGCGCCATTACTTTAATTTTAATAATTTTAATGAAATATATCGTTATTTACAGTTTGCCTGAAACATCCAAAGGTACAGCATTCCTTCTTATCCCTATGCTCGGAAGGTGGTCCATGGTTTTTATTGCTTATATGGGAAAACCTGCTTCTGTATCAAACAATTTAACTAAATTGTTTACGAATAACCTGGGTAAAAAAGAATTTTTAATCTCTACCTTTATTACTGTTGCAGCGACTATCCTGATATTTCCTACCAATTGTTTTATTTCTTACCACCCAATTATTTTGTTATTTATTACTGCTGGAGTAACAATTTATCTGAAAATCTATTCAGAAAGAAAAATAGAGGGGATTTGCGGAGATGTAATCGGGGCTGCAAACGAGATTAATGAATTTATTCTACTTTTAGCTTACTATTTTGTCATAAAATGGTGAGTTAGCCTCTAAAATAGGAATAGTCTTACGAGTACCAACTCACCAATATTTGTTGGCCCAATAATCAATAATAATCAATACATCATGTATATCAAGATAGAATTTATTTATATATATTCAATCTATGTTCACTGGCTTCTAAAATTAATTTTAGCATCTCTCCATAAGAAATTCCGGCAAATTCAGCCATTTTAGCCAGATGTCCATCCCAGCACCATCCGGGGTTGGGATTTACTTCTAAAAGTTTTGGAATCCCATTACTATCTAATCTCCAGTCAAAACGTACATAATCCTGACATTCCAATCTTTCCGACAATTTCAAACAACATTCAATAATAAACTTTTCGGTATTATCAGGTAGTTCAGCAGGGACAGATTTTATTTTCCAGTAGGGAGTATCTGGTAGCCATTTTGATTCATAGCCGCATATTTTAGGCAAATCTTCCGGTAAATCAGAGTAATCGGCCATAATTATGGGCAATACATTATAAGCATCAGGAGAATTTCCCAGAATTCCTACACTAAGGTCTTTTCCAGTCAAGAACTCTTCTACTAGAATTGGTTTGTCATAGCCAAATTTTTCTCTAATCTCAGAAATAGCATTTACTATTTCTTCAAAATTATTTGCTACACTGCGCTGAGTGATACCGAAACTGGAATCCCCTAAGTTTGGCTTAATAATGACCGGGAAATTGAAGGATAATTCAAATATAACATCATTTGGTTTTATAAAAAAGGCCTCCGGTACCGGAATACCCATTTCCCGTGCAACTCCGCGTACAAGTGATTTATCATAGCAAAAGGCTAAACACTGTGGTCCAGAACCGGTATAAGGCAAACCTATCATCTCTAAAAGAGATGGAATATGCAATTCCTTTCTTGCCTCGTTATTGAAGCCTTCATCACATAAGTTGAAGACCAGATCTATCTTGTTCTTCTCTTTAAGTTTGGTTAGATCATTGATTAGGCTGCTGTGTTTATTTAGATATTTAAATTGATAATTTTTTAGCCTGTTCAGGTTTTCTTTCAGTTGATTGATGGTATAAATATCATCATCATCAAAGACAGCATATGGCTTAATAGGGTCAGTTATATTTGGATCTCCCAGAAGCACCACTACATTTTTCAATTGTTTTTGTTCTTTTTTTCTAACAGGAGACCAGTCTTTTCTGGTAACAGCAGTAGCGGTAATACACCTTTCCATCATTCCTAAATCCTGATTTCTTTTAGAATCAGGGGACATTGTTCCATGAAAAGTTATTTCATCAAAACCGGCATCAGCCAAAAGTTCGCGTAGATTGTCCTGAGAATATAAACGTTCAGCATAGAACTGGTCAGCGATAATTCCTTTTTCGATATGAGAAACTACTTCCCGGGAAATGAGTCGTTGCCTGTCCAGGGAAAGGGAGCGCTCTCTGCAAACAAAGTGTTTTTTGTCAATCCATTCCCAGGAACGTGCTTGAAAATTTTCTTTTAAATAATCTCCATCAGTTACCTGAATAAGCAGTTTGCCCTGTGGCTGAAGAGTTCTAAGTACCTCTTTTAATACTCTTAAATCATCTTCAACAGTTTCGAAATAACCAAAACTATTCCCCAGTAGCATTACAATATTGAAGGAATCATTACCAAAGGGAATTTTACGTGCATCTCCTTCTCTGAATTTAACTTTGAGGTTCTCTTTCTTTGCTATAGACTTTGCTTTTTGGATTAGATAATGTGAGCGGTCCAGCCCTTCAATATTCTGAAAATTTCTTCTACTTAATTCCAAAGAATGTCTTCCCTGGCCACAACACAGGTCAAGGATTCTATCATCTGAAGATGGTTTAAGGATGTTTAAAAATAAATCTATTTCGCTTGAGGTAATATTGGAATCATCAACAACATCGCCATCAGTCTTTAAATATAGATAATTGAATATTTTACTCCACCAGTCAGGTCTTACGTGTTGTTCTAAATCAGAAACAGGTCCAAGGAATAATTTCTTTTCCTTAATTTTTTTCTTCCGCTGGGGAGGTTTATCTGCGGATGAGGGTTCTGTCACAGTAGTATCTACCTTCTTTCTTTGAGATTATTTTTTAAGTTAATTATAATATCTTTTTCTACCATTACAAGTACTATTTTCCAGCATTTATTTTCATAGATAACTGTGCTATTTTTATTGCTTACAAATTATGGATAGAATCATATTCTATCCTGTTATCAGCTAATAATTTTTCAATTCTTTGCATATCATCGGAGTTAAAACGTAAACATATACCACAATCAGAGCTTAAATGCCGTGGGACGGGTATAAGTTTTACGGATAGACCCTGTTTTTTTGCCAGACTTTCAGTCTTAATCGCAGCACTGGTTGAATAAAAAATTACTACACTCTTTTGTTTCGTTTCAGCCATTATATTTTCCTTTCTGTTCCTTTTAATCATACTCTTTTTGCAATATTTTTTACAGCCATAACAGCTTTTTCAATCTCCTGCACAGAATTGAATATGCTTAAGCTGAAACGAACCGTTCCAGCAGGAAAAGTGCCAATAGTTTTATGAGAAGCCGGTGAGCAATGTAATCCAACACGACACATGATATTATATTCTTCATCAAGTTTTAATCCAATATCGGAGGGAGATAGATTATCAATATTAAAAGAAATAACAGCTACCCGATTTTCTATGCCCTCTTTACCATACAAGGCAACTCCGGGTATTCCCTTTAAACCAGAAATTAAGTTTTCAGCTAATGATATTTCCTGCTGGCGAATTTCTCTTATTCCTCTTTTTAGGATGTAATTGACGCCCGAATTCAATCCCGCTATTCCAACTATATTTGATGTCCCGCTTTCATATAAATCGGGGAGGAAATCAGGGTGATTTTCTGATTCTGATTTACTGCCAGTTCCACCTGTCTTTAAAGGAGCAATTTTACGAATATCAACATTTTCACCTATTACCAGCCCTCCGGTTCCTGTGGGGCCAAAAAGACTTTTATGGCCGGTGAAAGCAAGCAGGTCAATATTGTCTTTTGCCATATCTATTGGATGGGCACCTGCAGTCTGAGCAGCATCTACCAAAAAAAGAATATTTCTTTTTCTGGCAATTTCACCAACCGAGCGTATTGGCAGCAGAGTGCCGGTAACATTTGAGGCATGGTTTAACACAATAAGAGCAGTGTTTACTTTAATCGCACTTTCAATATTTTCCGGAGCAAGGGTGCCATCAGCAGAGCAGGGGATAACCTGTAACTGAATTCCACTTTTTTCCAGTTCCCGTAAAGGGCGCATGACGGCATTATGCTCCATACTGCTGGTAATAACATGATCCCCGGCACGAAGTAAACCTTTCAATACCAGATTGATGGATTCCGTTGCGTTCAAAGTAAAAATAATTCTCAAGGGATCAGAAACATTAAATAGTTCAGCCAGATTTTCCCTGCATTGATACAATATTCTTGCTGCCTCTATAGATAAACGATGGCCTGAGCGTCCCGGGCTACCACCAATATTGTTAGTAAAATTAATGATTGCCTCTAAAACCTCTTTTGGTTTTGGATATGAAGTAGCAGCATTATCAAAATATATCATGATTAACCCCCTTGCTTATAGATTATTTAGTGATAATTAACAAATATTCTTCATCCCGGGCTTTTGCTTCAACCTTCCAACCATTATTGTTAGCCATACGTGTGATGTTATCTCTGGCTGTTCCAGTATCTATCAATACTTCCAACAATCCTTCTTTCAACTCTGTTAATTTATTTTTAACTTTTACTACCGGCAGAGGACAGGAAAGTCCTCTTACATCAAGTTTCTCAGCCATTATATTGCTCCCTCCTTTTTCTTTTTACTTAAATCACTCATAAAAAATCCGATTAATAGGCAGATAATCAATCCAGTAATAACTGCTGCAGGGCCCCACACACCTGGTCCAGTACCGGAACTGGCGGTAGCAAAATTGTGAGAAAAACCTGCCCCAAAAATCATACCTAAAACGAACACTGCAGCATCAGTGTCTCCTTCTCCGGAAAGAAAGAGCTGGCGTCCGGGACAGCCTCCTGCCAGTGCAAAAGCAAGCCCGGCTAAAACCGTTCCCCCGAAGTTCCAGAGCTGATTGGTATGTGCAACAGGCTGTCCACTAAATCCCGGATTAAATTGTCCCAGAATAACATTACTTAAACTCGCTGCAATTACAAGGCTAGCCACTCCAGTGAAAAGATAAGTATCTTTAATTAATAAAATATCTCTGGCAGCTGCAACTGTGCAGAAACGGGTTCTCTGGGCAATGAAACCTATAACCAGGGCAATCAATAAGGCTATCAATAGCGGTGCATGTTGAGAGCCAGGACCTTCAGTACTGAAAAATACTGCCCCAGTAGGCAATTGAGTTCTAAAAACCAGTAGCAGTAAAAGTCCAACCATAATTGAAGGTAGAATCCAACTTGCCAGAGGCCTGATTCTTTCGTTGCGTCCTAAATTATAACCGGACCTGATAAAAAAGATACCGATTGAGACACCGACTACCAGTCCAGCGATGCCAAAGAGAGCATTACCATCTCCACCTGATAAACGCAGCAGTGCCCTCCAGGGGCAACCAAGAAAGACCAGAGAGCCAATCATTGCTAGAAAGCCTAAAACAAAGCGGATCAGCGGAGATGACCCTCCTCTTGGTTTAAATTCTTTGAAGACCAGAGCAGCAATCAGGGAACCCAGTACAAAACCGATAATCTCAGGTCTGATATATTGCACTACAGCTGCCCGATGAAACCCTAAGGCACCGGCAATATCCCGTTCAAAGCAGGCTACACAGATACCCATATTGGCTGGATTGCCCAGTTTTTGTAGAATAGTTGCTGCAATGCCGATAAAAACACCGGTAAAAATAATTATTTTATGGGATATAAACCAATTTTTTAGCTTCATAAAAATGTTTTCCTTTCAATTTAAGATTACTCTAATTAAGTGGCAAGATGCACAAAATCATATAAAAAAATTAAAGAAGTAGATAAAATAAAACTGGAAATTTTGTGATTAGCTTTATCAGCTATAAATGGGGTTTACTTAGATAATCAAATACAATTACTTATGGTTTAATGTTATTTGAAGTTATTTGATTAGAGTTTAATCTTTGTAAGAGATAATATAGCCGACCGCTATTTTGTGAGTAAATAAGGTCAGCCAGGCACAAAGAAGACAAAATTAGAAAATCTAATAGCTGTTTTCAGGTTATGGCATTTAACAGGGCTGATTAAGAATTCCATAATTTGCTTCTCTTTCCAAAAATTAAACAAAAACTGAAGTAGAAATGTAGTATTAACATTTATAGTATAAATATATTCTACCTTTGTCAATCTGTTTATATTTTTTATTTTTCAAGCTATTTTAGAAATTTGTTTATAAGTAGAAATTTAGATGGAATCATTCCAAAAAATAAAATTAAGCTCTTTTTATGATATGTCCTGATTATTTGTCATTTTATATTCAGATTAATACACACTTTATTTTTTATTTTATTCCATTTTATCTTTATTTTTCAATTTATATTGACAAATTCAATTTGAATGTTACCATATAGCTATATGGCTATATATAAGGAGTATTTTATGGAAAGATTAGCCCGGATTTACGATATGTTATCAGATAAAAATCGGCTTAGAATTTTGAAGTTATTAGAACAGAAACCTATGTGTGTCTGTGAATTAACCTATGTGCTTGGTATTCGCCAGCCCAGTGTATCGAGACATCTAAGAAAAATGAAGGAAGCAGGCCTTATCGACAGCAGACAGGATGGCATTTGGAGTGAATATTTTATTAACCATAGAGGAGATGAATATAGCAGGGTAACGATGGGGATATTAAGTGGATGGATTAATGATGACCCTGTTATTGTAGAGGACATCAAAAAGTCAGCACAGGCCTGTCGCGAAGTTCTTTGTAATCAACAAAAAAGCAATTACTTTACTTAAAGTGTAATAGCTTAAAGGCTATAACAATATTTTCATTATTTTTTTATGACTCTTTGCTAAAGGAGGTGTTTTAATGAAGAAAAATTTGAAAATTTTAGTAATTATAGGAGGATTCCTCCTCTTTTATTTTTTACCAGTTGATAGTTTT
This sequence comes from Atribacterota bacterium, assembly GCA_040774925.1. GTDB lineage: Bacteria > Atribacterota > Phoenicimicrobiia > Phoenicimicrobiales > Stramentimicrobiaceae > Stramentimicrobium. The sequence continues at coordinate 13,455 of JAXGTM010000032.1, forward strand.
AGATTTCGTAATCCACTTTTTGAAGCCCTGGCTATGTTAAATATGTATGCCCGGGAGCATGTGGTTTTTAGTTTAATACCAGCATTTTTAATTGCCGGTGGTATTTATCAATTTCTGGATCAGAATGCGGTTTTAAAATATCTGGGTGCTAAAACCAATAAAATATTGGCATATTTTGTAGCATCTCTTTCAGGTTCTGTGTTGACGGTCTGCTCCTGTACCGTATTACCTCTTTTTTCTGGTATATATAAGAAAGGGGCAGGGCTGGGACCGGCGATAACTTTTCTTTATTCAGGCCCGGCCATAAATGTGCTTGCTATCATTTTGACTGCCCGGATACTGGGCTGGCAATTGGGTTTCGCAAGAGCAATAGGTGCAGTGATATTCAGTGTAGTCATAGGCTTAACTATGCATTTTATCTTTTTATCTGAGGAAAGAGAGAAGCAGATAAATGGAGAGTCAAAGTTTGGTATTGGCAAAAGTGAGTCAGCTAATAGAACCGGGGTACAGGATTTGCTTTATTTTATCTCTATGATTGGTTTTATAATCTTTGCCAACTGGGCCAAACCTCAGACAGGAGACCATAATCTCTGGGCTTTAATATTTCAATATAAATGGTATTTTGCATTTGCCTTTACTTTGTTGTTTCTCTATACCCTGTTTAGTTGGTTTAAAAAACAGGAGATTATTTCCTGGTTGGAATATTCATGGGACTTTACTCAGCAAATAATACCTTTGCTTTTTTTAGGTATCTTTTTTGCCGGACTTTTGATGGGCAGACCAGGAGAGGAAGGGTTAATCCCATCTCGTTTTATTGCATCCCTGGTAGGGGGAAATTCGCTTTTAGCAAATTTTTTTGCCTCTTTTTTGGGAGCTTTTATGTATTTTGCCACACTCACTGAAATACCGATCATTCAAGGCCTCCTCGGTTCAGGCATGGGACAGGGGCCGGCATTAGCATTGCTCTTAGCTGGGCCTGCTTTAAGTTTGCCCAGTATGCTGGTAATCCGCAGTGTAATAGGGACTAAAAAGACCATAGTGTATGTAGCACTGGTCATTATCATGGCTACTATAAGTGGAATATTCTATGGAAATATAATTTGAGTTTATAGAATCAAAACAAAAGGAGAAATATTATGAGAATCGAAATATTAGGGACGGGCTGTCCCAAATGCAAAAAATTGTTTGAGAATGTACAACAAGCAGTTAAAGAGCTCGGAATAGAAGCAGAAATCATTAAAACAGAAAAACTTGATAAGATAACAGAATATGGTGTAATGATGATACCTGCTTTAGTTATTGATAATGAGATATTTAGTCCAGGCAAGGTTTTATCGGTAGAGGACATTAAAAAAATAATAAAATCATAGAATTGTTAATAAATATTACATAAATGGGAATTAATTAATACGATGGAGGTTTATGATGAGACTATTATCTCAATATTTTCCAGAATTTGCCAATATATTAGATGAAATCGATAATATATATCGAGAGAAAAGATTGATTGATGAAAAAACCTATCAGTTTATTTGTTTAGCTCTGTCTATTAAAAATCGTTCTGCACCCTGTGTTAAAAAGCACTTTAAAGGAGCATTAGAGGCTGGTGCAACTTTAAAAGAAATTAGTTATATCATGGCTTTAACTTTCAGAGAGAGTGCTGGAAGTGATGATTGTTGGGTTCATGATGTGTTAAAGGACTATAAAGAAATAATTAAAAATAATATAAAATGTTGCGATGACTAGATAAAATAATCTATCATTGTTATATAATAAAGTTTTATTATATATGAAAATATATGAAAGGTTAATATGATAAATAAACATTCATTAGAAGTTGGTTTATCTTTTGGTATTACTTCAGGTATTATAACTACACTTGGTTTGATGGTAGGTTTGCATTCGGGGACACATTCTAAAGTTACCGTTATTGGCGGAATATTGACCATAGCTATAGCAGATTCTTTTTCAGATGCTCTGGGAATCCATATATCTGAAGAATCAGAGGGGATACATAGTGACAAAGAAATATGGCAATCAACGATATCTACTTTTTTAGCTAAGTTTATTTTTACTTCTTTATTTATAATACCAATTCTAATTTTTGAACTTTCTACTGCAATAATTATAAGTGTAGCGTTAGGCCTTTTTTTATTATCAATTCTAAGTTCTGTATTATCAATAAAGCAAGGTACAAAAGTATGGAATGTAGTTTTGGAACATCTTGTTGTTGCCATAATAGTAATATTCTTAGCTCATTATGCAGGTGTTTGGATAGCCTCTGTCTTTGAATAAAAGACAATTATATAAATATTTTTTATTTTTACTAGTCTTACCATGGTCAAGGCACCAATTTAAGTAAATGTAGAGGCTTCAGCCTATATGTCAGAAACAATAATGAATAACATAGAAAAAGTCAAAAAAATATTACATGAAAATAACTATACATTTGTCCTGTTAACCGATAAGGGTGATGTTGTCAGTTCTTACAA
>JAXGTM010000033.1:0-15849 GCA_040774925.1 Atribacterota bacterium
ACTGCTACAGAGATTAAGACATCTTCATATTTACCCATGATCCTCCCGGTAAAGGTTGCAGAGATCATAAGAACTAATAACCAGGGTAACCTATTTTTAGCTAATTGCCATATGCCTACATTCAAATATTCTTCATCTGAGGGAGACATAGCAGCCATCTTTTGGAAATCTTCAGTAGCTTCTTGTGAAATAACCTTCATGATATCATCTACAGTTATAATTCCAATTAATCTATTTTCATTATCGACCACCGGTAGAGCTAAAAATCCATATTATCTGAATATATTTGCTGCCTCCTCCTGGTCACTGTGTGTGTTTACTTTTATTATTTCTCGTTCCATGATATCTTCAATTTTCAAATGATCATCAGAAGTAACTAAGGTTCTTAAAGATACAATCCCTTCTAAAATCCTATTTTTATCTGTGACATAGCAGGTATAAACTGTTTCTGTATTAAGGCCTACCTTTTTTATATAGTCCATCGCTTCTTTTACTGTCATAGATTTCTTCAGGTTTACATATTCTATAGTTGTTAAGCCGCCTGCAGAATCTGGTGGGTATTTTAGAAATTCATTGATTAGCTCTCTTTCATTCTCACCTGTATGGGTTAAAATTTTTTTTACCACATTGGCTGGCATTTCCTCTATCAGGTCAATCATATCATCAAAAAACAGTTCATTGACGATGTTTGTTAATTCTTCATTAGTAACGGAATTTATAATATCTAGCTGTTGCTCTTTAGTAAATCTTGCAAAAACCTCTGCTGCTAAATCTTTTGGTAACATTCTAAATAGCATCAGAGTCATTTGAGGGGTGCATGGCTTTAAAATTTCTGCCACGTCCACCACATTCATATATGATAAAATTTCTTTTACTTTAATATAGTTTTTTTCATTAATTAATTTCTCTATCCCTTTTATGTTCATACCTAAAGCCTCCTATTTTCCAGATAAAGTGCATCGAATTACGATACAAATTTGCGTAAATTAAACTACTTCCTCCCGACGAATCACTATCCATTCAATGCACCTCCTTTCAAATAAAGGCATATATAGCTAACCTTGTGATACAAGGACATGGGGGTCGAATCCTAATTTTGGTACAAAAAATCACTATAACAATAACAGAAAGTTGCTCAGTGGCATGTTTAATAAGCCAATCTATAGGTGAACTTTCAATTTAGTTTTTGCTATTGTATAATCCTGCTATTCTTCTTTTATATTCAATTAAAATCATACAACTATATGAGCCTATTTATTTTCCTCCCATAAAAAAACTCTATGCATCCCAAAGAGACGCATAGAGTATATAGTCATAAGCAATCTCGTTTGAGCTTTAACTCTGCGAGGCAGTGAAACTACATTAGTTGAAGCCTTCAACGGCAGCAACTGTTCATACCAGCTAATGGTGTCTCCACCATTTCGCGGCAGTAATCCATATCCTCGTAGGAGCCTTACCTACCGAGTATTAATTTTAAATATCAATAAAAATATACCATATTAAAAATGATGATGTCAAGTAAAGGTTAATACTTTAGATTTATTATAAATACACATTAGATATTAATTATATTAGGAGCCATCCTTTGACATGGTAACATAATTTTATTATTAACAAATATCAATAAATATTTCAATATTTATCTACCTCAGGAGGTTTTATTTAGTTTTGCCCACCTGTTATCTAAAGGCTAAAGGGGGAAGAAATATGAAAAAGAATGACAAAAATATGTTTATTAAAGTACACATACTATTAAAAAAGAAGATGACCGGTATGATGCTGTATGTCCGGAATTTGATGTCTTCTTTCGGTGATACAGTAGAAGAGGCAGATAAAAATTTAAGAGAGGCTATTATTCTTTATTTAGAAGGAATAGACGAATTAAAAATTGAAGATCAGGTCTTTAAGAAAAATTTATTAAAAAGACAGACAAAAGTAGATAAGGGTAGGCAATAGAAAAGAAAAATCTTTTAGAAAATAAAATATGTCTTTGTTTGTGGCAATCATTGCCAAGTGGATAAACACCCTTATCTTTTTTTTAAAATTTCCAAAGTGAATCCAGAGGAAGGCATGTATCATCTTAATGTCAATTATGCCATTTTTTACCAAATACCAGCCGGGAGTACAGTACCAATTTCAGAGACGATACAGATCAATCTTAGTTGTCCATAATTGATATGTGATGTACCATCTGCCTATATTCATTCTGGCGATAAAGTAGGGAGCCAGTCTCTGCAGCAAGGGGAGGAAATTTTTGACTTTACCATTGATGACTTTATTTATAATGAATATCATGATACATACTTATATAACTGAAATACCAAAATAAAAATTAAACTGTTATTTAACATTTAATCAAAGAAAACTGTATTGTGAAAAAATCGTATATATTGCGTTTCTCTAAATTAATCTGGGGTCTTTTTCTTTATGCATTGGGTAGCGTTACTATCATAAATGCACATATCCGGATATGCTCCCTGGGATGTATTCCATGTAGGAGCAGCGAAAACGATACGTGTTAGTGTTGGTACTGTATATATTGTAACTGGTATTTTTATTGGCTTTTTAGTTTTCTTTTCAGGAGAGAAACTTGGCCTCGGGACTATCCTGAACATGGTATTGATCGGTAGCTTTATAGACATTATTTTTTCAACAAATGCCATACCACTGTCAAGAGGTATGGCCTGGAGTATTCTTATGCTGATGCTGACCATAGGCTTAATAATGCTTACCCTAGGAACATATTTCTATATAAGTTCTGGATTGGGGTGCAGGATCTCGTGATAGTCTAATGGTAGCACTTACCAGAAGAACAGGTTTACCGATAGGCGTTTGCCGGGGGGTGATTGAAGTAATATTAGTAACTATTGGTTGGAAATTAGGCGGTATGATCGGAGTGGGAACTCTAATTGTTGCTTTTATCATAGGATTTTGGATACAGGCTATCTTTAAAGCATTTAAATTTGATGCTACAAAGATAAAACATGAGACACTAAATCAGACCTATAAAGGTATTTTTTCAACAAATAAGAAAAGGGCTGCAAGAAACTAAAGAGGGTAAAACTGAAATTTTAGAGAATTTAGAAAAGATATTAGATGGCACAAAAAGAGAAGTTACTCAAACAGAATAGTCCAATACCGAAAGATTTTAGTATTAATGTAAAATTAATAAACAAAAAAACCTGGAACAGGGAAGGGGAAAGTTTAAAAATTAATTTCCCGACTGAACCAGGTTTTTAACTAAAAAAGGGGACGGTTTTCCGCTTGGCAATATCCTAAGGAGTCAAGCAGTGAACCGTCCCCTTTTTGATTGGATGTTTGACCTTATTCAATTATAATATTGGCTTTTTTAAAGAAATGGGCCAACATAAGGGCAATAACCCCTCCAGCTAAAGCTGTTATTAGTTGTGGTATACTCATCATTTTTGCTATTGCCGGCGGAACCTGTACTAATAATTTGACTGCACTGACCAGCAGTAAAAATTTAACTACTGAGGCAACAATAATACCTGCAATCTTGTTTTTAAATTGCAGCCAAAAAAATAGAATGACCAGTATAGCATTTCCCAGAGCGATAAAAGGTATTAGTGGCGTCAATGGTGGCGGTAGAATGCCTCTCATTGAGGCGATAACAGGAGTAAGTATTCCTATAAGTATCCCACCCTGCCAGCCAACCACCATGGCCGCCAGATAAAGGACAGTATTGACCAGTGGACCTGTTATAAATTGTGGAAACCCTCCCATTTGAAATACCAGAGCAATAGCAAGCAAAATTGCCGTTCTTGATACCCACCTTATATTTGTTTGCGGCATGATTTGCCTCACTTTCTATAATAATTTTCTTAATTGTATTCTCATATTTTTCAAATTGTCTTTAAATTCCATCACATCTTTGACTTACTCTTACTATTCTTCTTATCGAAATATTTGGTATGGAGTAAGTGATGAGATTTTTCTCCCAGGGGTTCACCTAAAAATTCTACATACAATTTTTTAATGGCAGGGTTTTCATGTGATTTTCTTAATTCACGTCCTTCATCTTCTTTATAGATTGCCTGAATTCTGGCTAATCTAACCTTATCTGATGTTAGTCGCGGCTGGCCGCCACCTCCTATGCATCCTCCCGGACAGGTCATTATTTCGATAAAATGATATTCTTTTTCTCCAGATAATACAGATTCTATTACCTTATTGGCATTCCCTAAGCCGTGAGCCACTGCCACTTTTAAGGTGATTCCTTCTAAGAAACTCCATTCCGGTAATGCTCCTTTAATGGTAAGTTCAGCCTCTTTTACTCCTTCCAGTCCTTGAACAGGAGTGACATGAAGTTTTTCAAAAGGCAAACCCCTCCCGGTAACTACTTCATAGGCAGTTCTAAGGGCGGCTTCCATAACTCCTCCTGTATTGGCAAATATATCAGCAGCACCTGTAGAAATACCTAATGGGGCATCCATTTCTCCATCTGGTAGATTGACAAAATCAATTCCAGCCTGTTTTATCATCTTGCCTAATTCACGGGTAGTGAGAACATAATCGACATCCTGCACACCGCTGTCAGCCATCTCATCACGGCTGCATTCAAATTTTTTAGCGGTACAGGGCATGATAGATACGACCACCATATCTTCCTTTTTAACTCCAATTTTATCCGCAAAATAGGTTTTTGCTACTGCTCCGAACATCTGTTGAGGTGATTTACAGGTAGAAACGTTATTCCTTAATTCAGGATAAAAATGCTCCATATAGTTTATCCAGCCTGGAGAGCAGGAGGTAAACATAGGTAGCTTTACGCTATCATCTTTATCGACCAACTTTTTCTTCAGGCGGCTCAAAAGTTCATTTCCTTCCTCAATTATTGTCAGGTCTGCTGCAAAATTGGTGTCAAATACCTGGTCAAAGCCTAACATTCTCAATGCGGTAATCATGCGTCCTTTAACAAGTGAGCCAGGCGGAAGATCAAAACATTCCCCTAATGCTGCACGGATAGCGGGAGCAGTCTGGACTATAACATACTTATTTGGATCCTCCAGGACTTCCCAAACCTGTTCGGTATCATCGTGTTCAATAATTGCCCCAACAGGACATACGGCAGCACATTGACCGCATTGTACGCAGACTGCTTCTGCTAATAGGTCTTCCTGTCCCGGAGCTATTACAGTTCTCATGCCACGGAAACGGGGGCTTAGTGTAGACACTTTCTGTACTTCCTGACAGGCAACAACACATCTACGGCACAGTATGCATTTATTTGGGTCTCTGATAATACCAGGAGTGCTATAATCTAAAGGAAGTAGCTTATCATAATGAAATCTGACTTCTCTGATACCATATTCTTCAGCCAGGGTTTGCAATTCACAATCCTGATTCCTATCACAGGTATTGCATTCCAGGGGATGAGAGCTCAAGAGAAGTTCTAATAAAATTTTTCTGGCACTTCTAACTCTTTTGCTATTAGTTTTTATTTTCATACCTTCTGTCACTTCTGTGATGCATGAAGGTATCAATGTATTGGCACCCTCAACTTCTACTACACATAAACGGCATGAGCCCGGGTCTTGAAGCCCTTCAAAATAACAGAGAGTAGGTATTTTAATTCCAATCATTTTTGCTGCATCGAGTATAGTCGTTCCTTTTTCAACTTCTAATGGTATATTATTTATCTCAATTTTTACCGACATACTTTCTCCTTAACATCATTTCTTTTAACTAATTTTTATTCCTAATCCTTGAATTTTTTTAGTATATTTCTTCATAGTAAATGTTCTTTATCCATTATTAATTTTAAAAATATATATCAATCTGTTTTTAGATTATTTTTTACTTTTCTGTTATTAAAATGAAAATAAGAAAAGGTCTTTGAAAAATATTTGCAATATTTTTCCAGCTTCCATTTAATGTTTCGGTTTACAAATTTTAATAAAAAAAGTAAGAAATTATCTGCAGTTAAATGGCTGTTGGTGGTGAAAAGAGCTGTTCATAAAGAAGCAATCTGAATATACAGGGGATACCAAAATACATGTTCCCTCCTTTCCAAATATGGGAGGCATGAATATTTCTATTCATGCCCTCGAGATTTAAAAAATCTACCGGTTGCTTACCCTGGACTAAATACAGTTCTTTAGGTATAGCAACTCGAAGAGACATATTATGAAAATATTTTTTTATAATCTAACATAAATTTAATAATGAATCAAGTGAATATTGTGAAAAATTTCATTAATATTTTGTAAGAAAAGGAAACAAGCTAAATTGCCTTAAATTTTAATTATTTTTTTGAAATAGTGGTATGAACATACCTGAATCTAGAAAATCAGATAAAAAATTAAAAATAGTAATTTATACTTAACCACATAATACCAATAAAAATTTAATCACCAATCTTCCTTGACTTTTGATAACTATTTTCTTAAAATAAAAACGATTGCCTTCGATTTTCATAACATTCATCCGGCAGTAATACTTTAGCTTGAGCTTGACAAAACTTTAAAAATAAAAATAATCTAACTCAATTTTAATATTGTTTCTTTTATATTTAATTTCGACTCCATATTGCTAAGGTTTAAAAACTACGTATATGGAGCGACAGGGTGTATAGGGAAACCAGTATGCCTCCCATTACGGAAAGAAATTAAAAATGGTAGATACATGCTTATTACAGGGCTTCCTTAATGGGGAGCCCTTTTTATTTGTTCTTACAAAAATGATAGCAAAACAATTTGTACCATTACCATTGAAAAAATAATCTGTTAAGTGTAGGGAAAATAGCTTAATTGGTTGTACTAACATTGTAATACTATTCAGAAGGGAGTGGTGAATGTAGAAATAGCTTTTGAAATGTACTAAAGATACTAATGGAAAAAATAAAAAAGGGGAGTAATTAAAGTAAATGTTAAAAAGTAAAATGTCCAGATATTTAGTGGTAATAGTAGTTATAATATCTTTATTCAGTTCTTTATTTGTGAGTGTAGCAGCCGACCAATCTCTGGAAGGCGAAGTCATTGTTTATCATGCTGGCAGCCTGACTGTACCGGTAGATAACATCAGAAAAGCTTTTAATGAAATTTATCCTAATATTGAAGTTAAAACTGAAGCTGGAGGCAGTGTTGCGTTGGCGAGACAGATAGCTGAATTGGGCAAAAAAGTTGACGTAATGATGTCTGCAGACTATACAGTAATAGATAATATTCTTATTCCTGACCATGCCAGCTGGAATACCGTATTTGCAGTCAATTCATTAGTGATTATGTATACTGACAGCAGCAAGTTTGCTGATGAAATAAACACAGACAATTGGTATGAAATTTTGCTTCGCGACGGAGTTCAATTTGGACATAGCGAACCGGAACAGGATCCATGCGGCTACCGTTCAGTATTACTATTTCAACTAGCTGAAAATCATTACAAGATAGATGGTTTAAATCAGGATATTATTGACCATATTCCTCAGAAAAACATTCGTCCAAAATCAGTTGAATTGATTGCCCTGTTGGAAACCGGTGCTCTCGATTATGCCTTTGAATATGAATCTGTAGCTCTTCAGCATCAGGCTATGGATGAGCGCTTTAAGTTTGTAAGACTACCCGATGCCATCAACTTAAGTTCTCTGGCATATGCAGATGATTATGCAAAAGCAACCATAGAACTTTCTGGTGCAGAACCAGGAACAAAAATTGTTACCAAAGGTGAGCCTATCGTTTTTAGTTTAACAATGCCATTTACTGGTGAAAACCATGATAATGCCATTGCTTTTTTAAGATTTTTATTGAACCCTGAACAAGGACTTAAAATACTATACGAAGCCGGACAGCCTGTAATAGAAGTTGAAGCCTTTCAAGGAAAAGATAATATACCTGAAGAGTTAGCTGACCTAATAAAATAATCACTTGTTAAAAACAGAGTCCGAAGTCTATAATTGATATTTTTCTCCTACCCCCCGGTATTGTTTTGCTTCGGACTCTATCTTCTTTTAGTAATTAACCTTATCATATTGCTTAGCAATAAAAATGGAGGATATTTTTTGCAGAAACGTTTTGAAGTGATATATATTTTAGCTGCTGTCACCGGCTTTATTATTCTATTTTTCAATATATTTCCAATTTTAAATACATTTTATTGGACAGACCTTGATACTATAAAGAGGACTTTAGTTGATAGAGAAGTTCTTGTTAGTATCTGGCTAAGTGTGAAGTGTGCCTCCATTACCACCATTGTAGCTTTTATTTTAGGTATTCCTCTATCTTACTACCTGGCAAGACACGAATTTAAACTGAAAAATCTAATTGAGAGCCTTGTTGATATACCAATGGTCATACCGCATACTGTTGCAGGTATATGTCTGCTGACAGTATTGAGTCCAAGAAGTCCTGTTGGCCATTTTTTAGAAAAGAACCATATAGAAACATTGGGTACGGAAATTGGAATTATCCTTGCTATGCTTTTTGTCAGCATGCCTTTGCTGGTTGATTCGGCGAGAGACGCATTTAAATGGGTACCAACCAGAATGGAAAATGTTTCTCGCAGTCTCGGTGCTACACAAATGCAGACCTTTTTAGGTGTAACATTTGTTCTTTCCTGGAGAGGTATTTTAAGCGGTATGATTGTGACCTGGGCAAGAGCAATAAGTGAATTTGGCGCTGTTATTATTTTAGCTTATCATCCTATGATAGCACCTACAATGATTTATGAAAGATTTACTACCTATGGAATGAAATATGCTGTTCCAGCTAATATTATTCTTATTATTATTAGCATTATTATCTTTGTGGTGTTGCGGCTGGTCTCTCTGGGAGGAAAAGAAAAACATGATTCACGTTAAAGACCTTAATATAAAATTAGGGGTATTCAGAATTAAAAATGTCAGTCTGAAGGTAAAAAAGGGCGAATTCCTTGTATTGCTTGGACCTACTGCAGCTGGAAAAAGTGTAATACTTGAAGCTATTGCAGGATTAGTGCCTATTCAAAGTGGAAAAATAATGGTGAATAATCGCGATATTACCCTTCTAAAACCCGAACAGAGAAACATTTCCATCTGCTATCAGGATTACAATCTTTTTCCTCATATGAATGTACAGGATAATATACGATATGGAATACGCTTCAAGAAAGATAGGAATAATCCAAAATATGAAAAGAACTTTAAAGAACTTATAGAATTATTAAAAATAGGAAATATTTTAAATCGCTTACCTATTAACCTGAGCGGAGGAGAACAGCAGAGAGTCTCACTTGCCCGCGGATTAATAGGTAACCCTGATGTATTGTTATTGGATGAACCATTGTCTGCACTTGACCCCAACATCAAATCAATTATACAGGAAGAGCTGAAAAGCATTCATCAAACACTGCATACCACCATTATCATGGTTACTCATGATTTTGTTGAAGCCAATTATCTGGCAGAAAAGGTTGCTATTATCAACGAAGGAGAGGTAATAGAACAGGGCCTTTCAGAGAAAGTATTTCAAAAACCAAATTCAATTTTTGCTGCTCGTTTCATTGGAATAAAAAATATATTCTGGATAGAAGATCCTGAAGAATTGTCTTTTTTTGGATTACAAAAACCTGCCCATATTGGAATACGGCCTGAAAACATATATATTTCGCAGGAACCAATATCGACCGATTATAGTTTTATGGGAACAGTAGGGGATATAAAGAATAATCAGATATTTATGGAAGTCAATTGCTGTGATTCAAAAAGAGATTACAGCGCCTATCTTACTGTTAACTATTTTTTCAAATTAAAACTTAAAAAAGGTCAGCCGATTCATTTTGGCTTCAATAAAGATTATTTAATCCAATTCTGATTTTTATGAACACAGAACTAAAAAATCAGTATTAATAAACCTGTTGTCTTAACTTAGCTGGAATAAATTTCAATATTCCCCAAATAAACTACAAATTTTCTACAAATGTAAAAACCTATCAGTTAGATGACATATTAATTGCTTTATAAAAGATGTTTTATTGACATTGAAAAAATGTTTTAACAGCACTCCTTCAGTATTTATGCTCTATATTAAGGGGTATTCTGGTGGTTTAAAGGGAGAGAAAATACTTTTGGCAATCCATAATTGTTGCAGTGCCAATTTTTAAGAAAAAATGACTGATGAAAATTATAAGTTTTCTCAATCAAAATTTCTTTCTTCTTCTGAAAATAAGTTCTGATTGTCCGCTTCTGCATCGGTTACTATGCAGTCTTTTCCACTTTCTTTAGCTTTATAAAGCAGGCGGTCCAGACGTTTGGTAAAACTATCAGCCGATTCTCCCTCTTTCCAGGTGGCAACACCGAAACTGCAGGAAATTGCTTTTATAGGTGGAATGTCTGCCTTATGAGAGTATTTTCTAACACGTTCTGCCAGATGATAAGCTGGTTGCAGCCCGGTATTTGTAAGCAGAATTATAAATTCTTCTCCTCCCCACCTATAAAGCTGATCAGACTTTCTGATAATTGTTCTGATATAAGAACTCAGTTGTTCCAATACTTTGTCCCCTAAAATATGGCCATATTTATCATTAATCTTTTTAAAATTATCTAAATCCAGCATAATTGCTGAAAATGGTAGTCCATATCTTTTTGCCAGATATATTTCATTTTCTAAATCCAGGTCATATTTTCTTCGATTCAAGGCACCGGTTAAGGCATCAGTAGATGATAATCTTTCAAGTGCTTGAGTATCTATAAATTGTATTCTTTGCAGCTTGTTAATATTCCTAACAATTAAACTACAAAATATCAGAATTATTATCGTGATGAAGCACATGTCCCAGCTGCAGTTAGATGAAAGAAACATTCCTCTATTTGCAGCAATGTAGAAAAAACCGGAAGCAAGGAAGAAGGTTAAAAATAATTTATTCAAAAATCCATTAGGAATGGTAAAAAAGATTGCCAGGATAAAAATAATCAGTATTTGATAATGTATTGCTATGTTGGGATTTGAATAAAAAGAAAAAATAATCCAGAAAACAGAAATAATAATTAATTCATAGACAGTAGAAAAAGAATGTAGAACTTTTTTGACATGTATTACACGCAGACTGTAGTAAACTGAAATTATAAAAAATAGAAATCTTATAAAAAGAATAACAGGTATTTTATCAGTATTTTTCACGTAAAAATAATCGGGAATAATAAAAAGAAGAAAGGCAATACCAAAAGCAAGCACATATCGACGTGAATAATGTATGCTTTCCTGTAAAATATATGTTTGAAACTTCTGCTCCAGTTCCTGGTCCTTAAATTCTCCGGTTACATTCGATATATTCTTTATAGTTTGTTTTAATGTTTTCATTTATTCGGAATTGTATCGCCTATTTTCTAATTCTTTATAAAACCCGGGTATAAATTTATCCCAGTCTATTATTTTATGAAGATATTTTTAATTTAACTCAGTTCCAGCTATTTTTTCAATGAAATCATTATATTAGCAATTCAAAACACTAATAATTTATACAATAATAATTATAAAAAGGCAAATAATTCTAAAAAAAATGAAAAACACCATTTTCATTATGGTAGAAATATAAAATTCAATTAAGAATGTCATTCTATCCATTCTATAATCATTTCAGCATCCAGCATCAATCCTCTTCCAGGAAAAACTTTTAATATTTTTTCTTTGAGATAATCATAAGTTTCAGCAGGTAATATATTTTCCATATGTTTACTTTTTTTGAGAATAATTTTTGTCATCTCTTTTCTTAGTTTTGATAGATGGTACCAGAGACGATGGTATGTTGCATCCTCATCAGATGGCCACAGCTTATCAATTATCTCATCATAAGATAAAAGCTTTCCCTTATTAAATGCCAGTAAAGAAATAAGTTGGAAACCTATTTTGTTAACTGCTATATTTTCATCTAGAAATGAAATCTGATCCGGACGATTAATATTAATTTTAATTATGAGTTCTGTTCTTTTATTTTCAGATTTCTTTTGCTTATTTTCCGGTGTTTCCGATATAGTATTTTCTGCTGTCTTGTCATATGTATTTTGTTTGAAAATTTCAGCAGGATCTTTACCCATACTCCTATTATTATTTTTACAAATCTCTACTAATGGTCCCGATTCTAAGTTTGGGTAATAGGCTTCTGAAGTAAGGTATTTTTTAATTTCCTTAACCAGTAAATCAGGTAAAAATTGTTTTAGCTGATTATCAGACAATTCCTCAAGGCACTGAATAGTGCTATATCCTTCACGTACTAATCTATGTATATAGAATCTGGATAAATTCGGAATATTCAGCCTTGCCAGAGGGATACATTCAGAGCCTACTCCGTAGATCAATTGTATTGAGAGTAGTTTAATCTTTTCTAAATCATCTAATCTATCTTCCTTCCATCCCTCTCTTTCTGCTATAACAGATAGGGTATCCACCAGCCAGGAAAATCCCTCACCCATTTTCTGAATACCACCACCTAAAATTCCGTAATCTTCTTCCATTTCTACCAGCTCTCTATCATTAATCCAGTCATACATTACCAATGTATTTTTTATAGCTGAATAAATACTGGTATTAATTTTAAGGTTTTTTTGATTTGATTGAAAAGTACTGATATTTAATTTATCCCGAAAAATTAATTTTTCTTCTTCCTGTTCCTGAAATACCAGATTTAGCAGACGCATATGTAAATATTTTTTCCACTTAGTTATCCTAACTCTGCTATTTCCAGATGTTCGGAAATTTTTATTCGTAAAATCGGTAAAATACACAGCACCATCATCGCTGTTAGCAATTAAAAAAAGAACTTCTAATTTACTAATACAATCTTTTTCACTTTCTCTTACCCATTTTAAAAAAGTGTTGTAAGTTTGAAAAGTGATACCCTTTGAAATTATTATTTTACCTGAATCAGTAATTCGGGGTTCATAATTTGAAGAAAGAGAGATTAATCCAGATTCTGCCAGACATTTTAAAGAGGTAATAAGATCTTCCTCATTGTATTTTTGAGAAAATTGATATAACCAGAAAGATTGTTTTTCTTTATATTCTTCTTTGCTAAGTATTTTTGATAATACTTCAAAGGAACATCCATCCAGAGCAATCTTATATAACAGAAAAGTCAATATATCGTTCTGGGCAATGGTTGGATTACTGTCGGCTATTCCAACAGGAGCACTATGCGAAATAGAAATATCAGAGTCAGCATCAATTATTTTGAGTTGATAAGTTTGATAAGAATTAAAGCTATTGGTATCATCGGTAATAGCACTTTCGTCAGTCTTATTATTTCTTAAGTAAGGCGTTGGGCTGCCTTCTTTTAGAATAATAGAGTAATCATTTAAAGTAGCGACAGGAGATTTTTCGTTGTTTTTCGTAAAGTAAAGTCTCTGATATGTTGTAAATTCAATAGGAGAAGGAGCCAGAAAAATAATACGGCCAAATGATTTATTTCCTTTTAGCCTGCCAGCTCTTCCACCCATATTTTCTACTTCAGAGATAGTGAGATTTCTCCTGCAAAAATTATTATAAATATTACCATTATTTTGTGAAACAATCTTTTGACCTGTTAAAATAACATTGTTTACGGGCAGGTTTACTCCGGCAGATAAGGTGTCTGTAGCAAAAACAATTTTTAAATCACCAACTCGTACAGCCTCTTCGACAGCATATCGTTCCTGTCGGGAGAGATCGGCACTGTGATACCCGATACCATTATGTAGAAGATGTAATAACTCTTCTTTAGAAGTAGAATTTTCTGAATTATGCAGTATATTAATCGCATTTTTTGATGGCGTTAGGTTGAGCTGGGTGGATAGCCATCTGCTCCACATACGAATCTCATTTTTTGAAGGAAAGAATATCAAGTTAGATTCATTCTGTTTAATTAAAAAATATAGTGTGGCTTTCAGGTAGCTGGCTAAATTGCATTCTTCCGCTTCTTCTTTTGAAAAGAAATTTTCCTCACCAGTTATTTTGCTATTATGTTCAATGTATTTAAATAATCCTTTTCTGACAATTCCTTTACGCAACTCTACCGGACGATAAGAAGAAAAGATAAGTGATGCCCCTAGCCAGGCAGTTAATGCTAATAAATGTTCGGTAAAAGCAGATAATCCGATAATTCTGACACCTGGATAATTATTTTTAAGGTATTTTAGATTGATCTCCAGCCTTGGCCCACGCTGAATATCACAAATTAACTGTATTTCATCGGCAATAACCAGAGAAACGTTATTGAAAAATTGAGGGTGCTGCTGTAAAAGATAATAGAATTTTTCATAAACAATTATGGCAATATTAAAATTACCCTGAATTATATCCCGGTCATGGTTGCGGTGATCTCTGGAGGAGAATCTCACATTAAGACCTGTTGAGTGATAAAGTTTGACAAAATGAAGATATTTTTCTTCAGCAAGAATTCGTAGAGGTACCAAAAAGATGACCTTTTTCTGGGAATATATTTCTCCCAAAGCGGCTATTTCGCCTATTAAAGTCTTGCCTGAAGAACTGGGGGAGATGACCAGCAGGTTTTTGGATATGGATATATTCGAATGGTATGCAGATGAGTTGTATGGAATATATTTGCCAGATTGCAGAAGGTCAAATTCCTTTATCGCTTTTTCCTGAATAGGTAATAAAAAATCAGAGTAATGGTCTTTCCATATTTTGATTATATAATCGGGAATACCAAAGTATTCTAGCTGCTCCATCTTCATATTTCTCTGCATTATAATAGTACCTCTGACTTAATAAATTAACTATTAATTAAAAATATAAATAGAGAAGAGAATGATAGTTTATGTTAAGAGTGCACAAAAGCTGAATATAATCAGAATAAGAATTCATAATTTTGAAGCAGAGCCTTTATTCAATAGGAATTGCAATTGTTAAATAAATAATTGTTGAATATCTATAGATATTGGATATAAGGCTTTTAAAAATTGATATTCGTTTCTGATAAAATTGATAAAAAATACTCTTTTTAAAAAGAAAACATATGTTCGCTTATTATAGAATATTAAAAGAAAAAAATCAAAATATTTTTCTATTACCCTTGACAATATCTTTTTTCATGTTAAACTAATATCAGTTTGAAAATTGAAAAAGCGAACCAACCAACCAACAAATAACTTTTTCATTTTTAGACCTCCTAACTAAAGAAAAAGCCACCCCAAAAGGGTGGCTTTTCTTTTTCCCCAAATATCTTCAGATCGTTACCCTTTAGTAAGAGATTATAGAATAGCGAGAAGAGAAGTAAACTTTTTAATATTAATACTTTTAAAACTAACCAGGTACTAATCATTTTTAGTTTTATATTACTATATAATTGAATCAGAAAAATTCTTTACATGTATCAATATGATTATAGATGTATATGTTCAAGCAGATAGATTGTTATGACTGTTTATAAATATTGAATTTGATTATGGGTGTCATAACAATATACGATAAAGTTTATTGAAAATTTAACTTCAATACTAAATTCAATTATTTGAAAATATTTGACAATAGAAAAATATAAATAATTTTCTATAAATAATATCCAACAAAATAGTTATAGCAATAAAACATAATTTATAGTAGAATATTGACTGCTATGTCTGGCAGGTAGATACAGAGTAAAATTATGGTGTATTCGAATAAAATGTTTGTGGGGATATAGCTCAGTTGGGAGAGCGCTGCGTTCGCATCGCAGAGGCCAGGGGTTCGAATCCCCTTATCTCCACCAACATGTGAAAACATGGGTACGGTTTCAAACAGGGGGACGGTTCACAGCTTGACTCCTGAGGATATTGTCAAGCAGAAAACCGTTGTACTAGCTCAATAACTCGGTAACTTTTTCCAGCTTCTCATAGGGGGTAAGATACTCTATTCCCCCATGACGTCTTAGGTGATTATACTCGAA
>JAXGTM010000034.1:0-15740 GCA_040774925.1 Atribacterota bacterium
CACCAGGCTACTTTGTCTCCACAGTAGGCATTGATGAGAAGGTAATCATCAAATATGTACAATTCCAGAAAAGCCAGGATTTAGGTCAAGCGAAGCTTGAATTGTTTTAAAAGTGCCACGGGCTTGCCCGTGGGTATCTACATAAAGCATTAGCCCTTCACTAGGATCAAAAAATAAAATAGGAATATTTGTTTATGATAAATTATTTTATATTTTTTTTCTTGTCCTTATGTTTAACTTATTTTTTTACAATTCTTGCAAAGAATTTAGCTCCCTATATTGGAGCAATTGATAAACCTAATAATATCAAGATTCATAACAAGCCTATTGCCAGGTTAGGTGGATTAGCAATTTATTTATCATTTTTAATATCCATGATTCTAGTTCATTATTTTGATGAAAGATTAATTATTTTTAGTCAAAAAAAAACAGTTGGATTTGTTATTGGTGGAACTATTGTTTTTATAGCAGGATTAATAGATGATATATTTACTATTAAAGCTATTTACAAACTAATTATACAATCGATTTCTGCT
Organism: Atribacterota bacterium; assembly: GCA_040774925.1. GTDB lineage: Bacteria > Atribacterota > Phoenicimicrobiia > Phoenicimicrobiales > Stramentimicrobiaceae > Stramentimicrobium. Next base: position 537 of record JAXGTM010000034.1, read on the forward strand.
ACGATTCTGTATTACACAGGCATTAGAATGAATTTTTTTCCTAATTTATTAATTTCATATTTCTTTACACTAGTGTACGTTGTAGGTTCGTATAGTGCAATGGATATGATTGATGGAATGGATGGATTGGCTTCTGGATTAACATCAATTTGTTCAATATTTTTTTTGATTGTTTTCTGGCAGAATCAACATATTTTTGGTATCTTTCTATCAATAATTCTATTAGGAAGTTCCCTTGGTTTTTTTGTACATAATTTTCATCCTGCAAAGATATTTATGGGAGATGGGGGAAGTATGCTATTAGGATTTATATTAGCTACATTGATGATTATTTATACTGATAAACACTATGATATTGTGGGATTGGTAATTCCAATTTTAATTTTCGCAGTCCCTATAATCGACAATCTTATAACTTTTTTATTTAGGTATAAACAAGGTAAATCTTTTTTAGTTGGCGATTTAAATCATTTCTATAATCGCATTATGAGTTGTGGTGTAAGTTATAGAAAAACAGTGTTTGTTATGTATATATTCAGTATTATTTTTGGTATTAGTGCAATTTTATTGACCGTGAATATGATTGCAGGAATTGCTTCAACATTCTTAAGTGGATTAACATTTTTTTATTTTAATAGAAAAATTCAGTTGGCAGAGAAAAAACAGCAAATTTAAAAAGAGAGGATATGATGATGCAGAATGTTCCATTATCCAGTCCGGATATTATAGAGAGAGATATCAAAGAAGTCATTAAAGTGTTGAATACCAGGTTTTTGAGTATTGGGCCCAAAATACAGGAATTTGAAGAAAAAATGTGCAGCTATATTGATGTAAAGTATGCAGTGGCGGTCAATAGCGGGACTAGTGCCCTGCATCTAGTTATACGGGGATTGGGGATCAAAGAGGGAGATAAGGTTATAACAACACCATTTTCTTTTATCGCCTCCAGTAATTGTATTTTGTTTGAAAAAGCCAAGCCCTTATTTGTGGATATTGATGAAAAGACGTTAAATTTAGATCCTGATAGAACTGAAAAAGTATTGGCAAATTTAACAAAACAAGAATTAGATGAAGTAAAAGCACTAATAGTTGTGGATGCCTTTGGACAACCAGCTGATTGGGATCATTTTGAAGACATAGCAAGAAAATACCATTTACTGTTGATTGAAGATTCAGCTGAAGCTTTGGGATCAGAATATAAGGGGAAAAAGTGTGGTTCTTTTGGTAATGCTGGTGTTTTCGCTTTTTATCCTAATAAGCAGATAACAACAGGAGAAGGTGGAATTTTGGTTACCGATAATGAGGAACTGGCAAAGCTGGCTAGGAGTATGAGAAGTCAGGGAAGAGGAGAAAGTAGTGAATGGCTTGATCATGAAAGATTAGGTTATAATTACCGGATGGACGAGATGAGCTCTGCCTTGGGGTGTTCCCAGATGGATAGGATTGAGGAAATATTAGAAAAAAGATCAATTGTAGCTGAAATTTATAATCAAAAATTAGCTGAAATAGATGAAGTTACTATTCCATTTATCGCTCCTGAAACGACTAAAATGAGCTGGTTCGTTTATGTAATTCAATTAGATAAAAAAATTCATAGAGATAGAATTATCCATTTTTTGTTACAGGAAGGCATTCAGTGTAAACCATACTTTACTCCTATTCATTTACAACCATTCTATAAGGATATTTTTGGATTTAAGAAAGATGATTTTCCTGTTACCGAAGATATATCTTCAAGGACCATTGCCTTACCATTTTTTAATAATATCAGTGAAGAACAATTAGGTTATGTTGTTGAAAAACTTAAAGAAGGAATAAGTAGGAATAGTCGTTTGATGTAAATGGAAATGTGGAGAATATTTTAAGAATTAAAATTTTTAGCATATTGAGATAGTAATTAAGTAATATTGAGTGGAAAAACATGATGAATAAAATAATATGATTATTCTTAAAATAAAAATGATTATTTTGGTTTTATTTTTTGTAAGTATTATATTAGTGTACAATATGTACTTGACCAGCTGTGGAAGACAAGTTACGAAAAAGTGATATCATTGTAGTTCTCATGGGAAACATGCATCATATATAGAATATGACAAGCAGTTGATATATACATTGAAGAGTATTTTGAAAAAAAATGTATTATTTCATTCTAATCATGTTTCCATGAAATCTATATGGAAAGGTGATTAAAATACCTGCAGGAGTGCTCAAATAAGTAAAATGGCTACAATAAATATTGAATTAGATTATATAGATGGACATTGTGGTTAGATTTAAAATATTATATTAATAATATATTTGTGGTTTTAATCAAAGGTTAATGTGCAAGCGACCTATATTTTTAACAAACTAAATAAATAATTATAAAGATGTTTTAGAATCACTTTATAAAAGAAATAACAAGATAAACAAGACAAGTAGATTTTAATGTATACAACATGTTAGACAAAAAACCAAAAAGCCTTTTTTTAATAATATCATTAACAATAGCTATAAGTGTTATATTTCTTTTAATTGTTAATATAGATAAGCTTCTTGTTGTTAAGGATGATTTGCATAGCAGCTCTATAATCATTGTCCCAACCGGTGAGCCACAAATCCGGGTACCTCATGCTGTAGATTTATTTTATGAAGGTTATGCAAAAAAGATTCTCTTTGTTAATTCTATAAATTCCAACAGTTACCATAATTTTCAAATTTTAAGAGGACAAAAAATTCCTATAGGAAAAGCCTATTTCAATAAAACTATGGCCATTGGATTAGGTGTTCCAGAAAAAAATATAATAATTCTAGAGGGAAATGCACAAAGTACATTAGATGAGGCAATTATTTGTAGAGAATACTTCAAAAATCATTTAGAAATAAATTCAATTATATTGGTTACTTCAATATTCCATTCTGGACGGTCAAAAATAATTTTTAAGAAAGTTTTAGGTAGTTTAGGAAGAAATATTAAAATTTATTCCAGTCCCAGCAAGTATGATAATTCAAACGCAGGTCAATGGTGGCATAATAAAAAAGATCTATTATGGATAATAAGGGAATTTGCAGCATTATTATTATTTTATTTTCGGTCAATGTTTTTTTTACATTAGAATAAGCGAAGAAATAATATCATTATTTACAATATTTAAGTTCTTACCATTTTATATAATTTTCAAAGATACCTCTCCCATTATTTATTATAAAAAATATTATTTATAGTTAATATAATCTTTCAATATTTTAAGAAATAGTAGTTTTACAGCATTTTCCGTCTAAAATTGTGAAAATATGGAATAACTATAGTGTCAACAAAAGTTAATGTTTTGTTATACAAGAAGAATAAGATAGTAGAAATTCTTCTAGCGATACAAAAAGAAAGGATTTTGAGATTGAAAAGAAATATTGGGAACATACTTAAATGGATATTGTTTGACATTATCTCTATAAATATCGCCTTTGTTCTATCTCTCATTATCATTTTTGGAGGGAGTTGGAGTGAACAATTTATCCAATTCAGATATATTTTACCCTGGTTTTTTTTCTATTATTTGGTATTTTCATTAACCTTAAAACTATATCAAAGAATTTGGTCATTCTTGTGTATCTATGATCTGCTTCTAATTGCTAGTACAACTGTGATAACTTTTTTCTTTAGTACCCTTAGTTTTTATTTGTCACATAAGATAAATATCCCATTCAGTGTTCTAATCCTTGCCTGGTTTATTTGTCTATCCTTAATTGCAGGAAGTAAATTAGCATTCAGAATATATTATGAAAGAGATTTTTCATCAAAAAATAATAATAAAGAGCGAATATTAATAATTGGGGCTGGAAACGCTGGGAATACTATCTGTAGGGAAATAGAGAAAAATAGAGAATATGGAAGAGTTATCGGTTTTGTTGATGACAATCCTAAAAAAATTGGTTTATTAATAAATAATAAGAGAGTATTCAATTCAATCGATAAAATTAATAAAATTATTGAAAAAGAGAAAATAGGAACTGTAATTATTGCCATTCCTTCAGCAAGAGGTAGTGATATTAGAAGAATTATCAGTCTAATTAATCCAAAAAATATAAAAATTAAAATGCTTCCAAGTTTATGTGAATTATTAAATGAAATTCCTGGAACAAAGAAAAACCATAAGGAGTATGAAGTTAAAACTTCACTCATAAGAGATATTAATGTTGCTGATTTGTTAGACCGTGAGCCAGTAAATCTGAATATCGAGAGGATAACTGACTATATCAAGGGGAAAAGAATAATGATTACCGGGGGTGCTGGAACGATTGGCGAAGAATTGAGCAGACAGATTTATAAGTTTGAACCAGCCAGTTTAATATTGTTAGACCATAGTGAAAATGGCTTATTTTATGCTGAGAGAAAAATTAAAGAGGAAGTAAACCACAACATTAATCTGGATATTAGAGTAGCAGACATAAGGGAAAAAGATAAGGTCGAAAAAATATTCTCTTATTTTAAACCAGATATCATTTTTCATGCAGCTGCATATAAACATGTACATTTGATGGAATATCACCCGGATGAAGCTGTTAGTAATAATATTATCGGTACTCAGAATATTGTTGAGTTAGCAGATAAATATGGAGTAACCAGTTTTGTTATGATTTCTACTGATAAGGCGATTAATCCTACTAGCGTAATGGGGGCTTCAAAACAGGTTGCAGAAATGATTGTAAAAATGTATGGGAAAAAGAGTAAAACCAACTTTGTTGCAGTACGATTTGGCAATGTTCTGGAAAGCAGCGGTAGCGTAGCCAGGATTTTCAAAAAACAGATACTTGAAGGTGGGCCTGTTACTATAACACATAAAGATATGGCTAGATATTTTATGACTATACCTGAGGCAACCCAATTGGTAATTCAGGCCGGTGCTTTGGGTATTTCTGGTGAAGTTTTTATATTGAACATGGGAGAGAGAATTAAGGTTATAGATTTAGCTAAACAGATGATTAGATTATATGGCTTCTTACCCGAAGAAGATATTAAATTTAAATTTATTGGAATGAGACCAGGCGAAAAGATATTTGAAGAATTGTTATCAGAGACAGAAAAAAGTCAGGTATTAGGTAAGAGTGGACATGATAAGATATATATTGCTCAAACAGAAGATATTAATGAGAAAAAATTAGAGAAAGATATACAGGAATTAAAAATTCTTGCAGATAATCTGAATAGAGAAGGAATAATAAGAAAATTAAAAGAAATTGTACCAAGCTATCAGCCGGCTGAATTTGAATAAATAAATTTCTTTCTAAGCAAATATTTTTAAAAATTGAGTTAGCAAAAAAATTATTCTTTTTAAAATTAATGTAATTAAAATATTTTAAAATCATATGCTTATATGGTAATTAACTGCTAATCTATTTCTACAATATTAAAATCGTTATACTCCAAATTAATTAACAGAAGCCTGTTTCTTAATAGATTGCCTCTTTTCAATAAAACTTTTAATACCTCTGCTACTTGCAGGGATGCTACTAGAGCCGGAGTTATTGAAAGTACACTGACCGGCTTATGAGGAGGTGATTCTTGAAATTTCTCTTGTCTTCCATAAATAGCAGTAAATCCTTTATCCTGAGGGAAGATAGTACAAACCTGTCCCTGTAAGCCATTAATAGCACCATGGATAAGAGGAACATTTAATTCCTTGCATGCTTTTTCTAATACAAATCGAAAGTTAATACTATCCAATGCATCAACAACAATATCATATCCTTTTAGTATACTTTTGATATTATGTTCATCAACATAATTCGAATATGAATGTAAGCAAATACTTGAATTTATTTTTTTTACTGATGAGAGAGCAGTTGTAGCTTTTTCCTTACCCATACTATTTTCAATACATAGTTTTTGCCTGTTAAGATTGCTTTCCTGGAAAATATCTCCATCCACAGCTAAGATTTTTCCTACTCCCAGTCTTGCCAGTAATTCCAGAATATTTCCACCCAACCCGCCACAGCCAACAACCGCGACTTTCGATTTTAGCAGAATAATCTGTTCAGTGAAATTGATCGTATCGAAGTTTCTTAAATATCGAGAAGGAGATATATTTTCTTTAAGTGCAGCAATCTCTACATCTTTTTGTGATAAATTAAATGTCTTAGCAATCCGTTTTGTTTGGGAAAGAGAGATTGTAGGAATATTATTAGCTTTTTCAAGACAATTTTTTCTTATTTTTGTAAATATTTCTCTTAACCCTTCATCATTCATATTTCATATTGCTCCAGAACTATTAAAATTTTAAAAACAAAAAATAATAACAAAATAATATAAAAATTAAAGTAAGTTAAATAGAAATAGGCACTCTTTACTTTTTGTTCTAATTTTATTATATCATTCAGTCAATTTCATATCTAGGAAAAGTTATATCTTAAAACATTAGTTGTAATTTAGTAATAATTTAGTTTGTTGATAGAAAAGAATTTGTGTGATATTATTAAAACAAATATATTAGATATTGATAGCAAATAACCATATTATTCAATATAACAGCTACAAAGAAGCTAAGGATAATACTCTAATTTCATAATTACTGCATGTTCAAGAGTATTATTTTTTTAGATAATATATCAGCCGCACAAAATATTCTGCTTTGAATACTTTTTCTATTTCCAATCTTATTACCTTAAAAATGTAAAAACATAGAATAAAAAGGGGGTGGCATAAAAGATACAATTCTTTTAATCCCGATATAACAAAAGAAAGGAGAAGAGATGAAAATTAATTTAAAAAATATTATTATTAGTTTTACAATATTATTAATTTTTTTAGTATTTTCAATACCTTCATTTGCTTTGGATAAGCATGCTCCTCAGGATGCCATATCTGCGCATGGAATGGTAGCTGCGGCACATCCTCTAGCGGCACAGGCTGGTATAGAAATCCTCAAACAGGGAGGTAATGCCATAGACGCAGCTATAGCTACAGCTTTTGCATTAAATGCGGTTGAACCAAATGCCTCAGGAATCGGTGGTGGAGGCTTTATGGTAATACGTTTTGCCAAAACAGGAGAAATTGTAATTTTAGATTATAGAGAGCGTGCTCCTGCTGCTTCCACTAAAGATATGTTCGCCTCTGATAAAGCGAAAGAAGAGAAATGGACTCAAGTGAGTGGATTAGCCAGTGGTGTTCCCGGAACATTGCTGGGCCTTAAAACAGCTCTTGATGAATATGGTACTATGGCCCTTAAAGAGGTTATGGCTCCTGCTATAGGATATATGGAAAAAGGATTCGAAATAACAGAGACTTTCAGTGATATGATAAAAGATAACTATAATAAGTTGGTTGATTGGAATGATCCTTTCTCTATTGCCTATCTCAAGGACGGAGTTCCTTTAGAGCCAGGAGAGATGCTTGTGCAGAAAGATTTGGCAAAGACTTTTAGAGAAATTATTGATAAAGGTATCGAACATTTCTATGGTGGTGAATTAGGGCAGAGAATAGTCGATACTGTTCAGGAGGCAGGTGGAATACTAACCCTTCAGGATTTGAAAGATTATAAAATATACAGACATGATCCTGTTAAAGGAAGTTACAGAGGGTACGATATCTATTCAATGCCTCCCCCAAGTTCCGGTGGTACACATCTGATTCAAATTCTAAACATAATGGAAAATTTTGAAATTGCAGAAATGAATTATTTAGGTCCGACCCATATTTCAGTTTTATCAGAAGCTATGAAAATGGCATTTGCTGACCGGGCAAAATTTATGGCAGATCCGATATTTGCACCAGAAATTCCTCTTAAGGGCCTTACTTCAAAAGAATATGCAAAGTCTTTAGCGGTACAGATTGATATTAAAAATCCAAAATTAGAAATTCCAGCTGGTGAGCCAGGAATATTTGAGCACCAAAGCACCAGCCATCTCTCTGTCATGGATTCGGAAGGAAATGCCGTAGCTTTATCTCAAACTATCAATTATTTCTTTGGTTCAGGTTTGATTGTTCCCGGAACAGGGATAATTATGAACAATGAAATGGATGATTTTTCAACTAATCCTACCTCCCCAAATGCCCCAGAGCCAGGGAAAACACCATTATCCAGCATGTCTCCCACAATTATGGAAAAAGATGGGGAAGTATTTATGGTGTTGGGTTCACCTGGAGCTACAAGAATTTTTACAGCTATGGCACAGATAATATCAAATGTCATAGATTTTGGTATGGGAATGGATGAAGCGATAGAATCACCCCGTATCCATACTTTTTCATCAGCAGGGAAGGCAATGCCAATCTCTATAGAAGACAGAATTTCTCCTTTAACAATTGAAACATTAATGTTGTTAGGTAATCAAGTAGATGTTAGAGGTGCACATGACCTTTATTTTGGTGGTGCACAGGGTATTCTGTTAAAAAATGGTGTACTGTTTGGTGGTGGTGATTCGCGCCGTGATGGAATCGCTGTCGGTTATTAAATATACTTAAATAATGTTAAGGACAGTTCTTCAACATCTTCAAAGACGTTGAAGGACAGTCCTTAAGGTAATCTAATTTGATAGAAGAGAAGAAAGGAGGGATATATTGCTAAGTATTGAGTTGCTCTATTTTGTTGTAATGGTGGGAATATTTGCTATAAGTTCTTTTAAATTTAAGTTGCCCGTGGGAATTGCCATGGCCATCTCAGCAGTTTCAGGTTGTCTGATAGCCGGGTTTGGTATTCCTGTTCGTCATCTTGTTGAAGGAGGGTTAAACTATTTAAATACTATTCTGGTTATTTCTACTGCTATGATTTTTATGAAAGTGGTTCAATATAATGGTATGATGGATACAATTACCAGATGGTTAATTGAAAAATTTTATTCAAAACCTGCACTATTAATTGTTGGACTTTCTTTCATTGTTGTTTTTCCTGGAATGATTACAGGTTCTGCGACTGCTGCTGTTTTGACCGGTGGCGTTTTAATTTCACCAGTCTTAATTTATATGGGATTACCTAAAGAGATTGCTGCTGCTGTTGTTTCGATGGCTGCAGTATTTGGTGAAGCTGCTCCGCCAGTTAACGTTAATGCATTAATAATAGGCGGTGGGATTGATTTACCTTATATTGGTTTTACTATGCCTTTATTATTGATTACTGTTCCCTTAATTATCTTTTCAAGTCTTTTCTTGGGAAGAAAATATTTAAAAATATTTAATTATGAAAAAATTAAAAGTAATCTTCCAGCTTCATACCTTGCCGACTACGGTGGCCGATTATTTTTACCAATTATAGTTTTGTTTGCCTTAATGTTAAGAGAAACTTTCTTTCCCAAACTATTTCCCACCCTTGGAATACCTATTTATTTTTTAATAGCTGCTTTTGTAGGAATATTTTCTGGAAGAAAATTCGATTTTATAAAAATATCTCAGGAAGCTATCAATGATGCATTACCTGTTTTAGGAATCCTGGTTGGAGTGGGAATGTTCATTCAAGTAATGACTTTAACGGGGGTAAGAGGATATATTGTAATTAATTGTCTAAGTCTCCCATCTTATTTATTATATTTAGGGATTGCTATTAGTATACCTCTTTTTGGGGCTGTTTCTGCTTATGGTTCAGCCTCTGTGTTAGGAGTACCCTTTGCCCTTGCTCTATTGGAAAGTAATACGGTTATAACTGTTGCTGCTTTATCGCAATTGTCAGCATTAGGTGATCTAGTACCGCCAACAGCACTAGCAGGGATTTTTGCAGCCCAAGTGGTTGGAGAAAAAAATTATTTTAAAGTATTAAAATACTGTATTATTCCAGCAATTATTACTGCTGCCTGGAGTATAGTTATAATAATTTTTGCCAATGTTATTGCTAAATTTCTCTTATAGCATATAAAGGTGGAATGGAGAGGAAAAATGATCATTATTTCTTTTGTTTACCGTTTAATTATCTTATTTTTGACAGTATTAGTTATACAGAATATGTTTAAGGAGAAAAATATCTGGAATCAGTTAACCAGCTCATTAGTAATTATACCCTTTGTTCTAAGATTGCTGATGATAAAATAATTTGCTTAAAAAGAGGTCTGGCTTATGAAAAATAATCAAAAAATAGCACTTTATATCTTAATATTTGCCTCAATTATTATAATCCTGTCGGCATCTGAATTTGTTAATCAATGGGAACCTGACACAATTGTACCGGGAGGTGGGGTGACAAAAATCGTTAAATTAAGTGATTATTTTCCCAAATTAAAAAATGAGTATAGTGATACCAATGTTTATTTTTTAGAAAGCGATGAGCCTGGAGGGACACTCTTTGTTTTAGGAGGTACTCATCCTAATGAACCATCGGGAATGCTTTCAGCGGTTTTATTAATTGAAAATGCGGTAGTCATTCAAGGTAGAATTATTGTTATCCCACAAGCTAATCTAAGCGGTTATTCCCATAATGACCCGCAGGAGGGTTCTCCTCGAAAAATTCATTTTGAAACACCATATGGTAAAAGAGAATTTAGATACGGATCAAGGGCAACAAACCCTATCCATCAGTGGCCAGATCCGGATATATATATAAATCAATTTGGACAATCATTATCCGGTTCAGAAACACGTAACTTAAATAGGGGTTATCCAGGAGACCCTGAGGGAAATTACACGGAAAAAGTTTGTTTTGGCATTATGGAACTTATAAGAAAAGAAGAATGTGATATATCTATAGATTTACACGAAGCCTCCCCGGAATACCCTGTAATCAATGCTATAGTAGCACATGAAAGAGCTATTGATTTAGCAAGTATGGCTGTTCTAGATTTACAAATGTTAGATCTTGATTATAACTTAGAGATTTCTCCACCCTCTTTCAGAGGATTAACACATAGGGAATGGGGGGATTATAGCAACACTATGGCTATACTAATGGAGTCCGCTAATGCCAGTCAGGGAAGAATAAGAGGAAGAACAGATGAGACTTTAGTTCTAAAAGGAAAAGATAAAATGTATGTTAAAGCAGCTGAATTGGGAAGACTATATGTCCCCTTTAATGAAAATGGACATCCAATAGAAGAAAGAGTGGGAAGACATATTACTGCAATTGAGGTTCTTGTCGAAAATATGAGTTTATTGTTTCCTGACAAAGCTGTTGAGTATTCTAATATGCCTTCTTATGAAGAATTATTAGATAATGGTTTAGGCAATTATCTTTTATCAGTTGATTAATAATATCGATTTATCGGCTTTTCTATAAATAATTATAGGATTAAGCAATGCATTTATATAAAAAGCAGGGTTCTAAATAAATCAGAACCCTGCTTTTTATATAAATTTTAAAAATAAATTAAACATTGTGAAAATCTGTATAAAATTATTTGAACTAGATTATTATAAAACTTAAAATACTTTCAACAATCCTGATGTGACGGTAATGAAATAGTTCTTCCTATTTCAGGACTTCTTCAATATATTCTTTTACTAATTCCCCTGTATCAGCAATCTTTTGTACACTTTGCAGTGGTATTTTATATTCATTGCTCATTTTATTGAAATAACCATCTGGATTGCCTGATTCAACTATAATTAAATGGTCAGCCAAAGGGACAACTGCATCAAGAAATGCATCAGAAAGGGCTCCTCTTCTGGCTTCACCGCCAATATGCATCACAAGTAGGTTGATACTTTCTTCTTTAATTATTTTGAGTAAATTTTTTGTCCTTTCTAATTCCTGATCTTTATCAATACCAGCAGCCCCTAAACCTTTAGAGCTTCCGCCAACGACAGCTATAACAACTTTGTATTCATTAATAATTTCTGGTGAAGCTATCTGCTCATAGTCAGCGGTAATGTTAAGCTTAGATAGCAGAACATTGATCATTCTTGCATCAGGGCTTTGACCAATTGAAGTTACCAGTATTTTAGATGTATCTGATGAAGAAAAACTCGTAAAAGTCAATAACATAATGCTAAAAGCTATCAGAAGTACACTTATTAATATTTTGTTTTTTCTATCCATTTGTAATCACCTTTTGTTAAATATTTTATATTTAATAATCAGATATTTGAATTTATAATTATTTTTATTTTAACATAAAGATAATACAATTGTAAGTGTTTGAAAGGAGTATGGGAATATTCAAATACTACGTATATAATCAAAATAGTCAATTTTATTAGCAAAATATACATAAAATACATTTATTGGTATAATAAAAAATAAAAAATAATAAAGTGAGGCAAAAAATGGATATTTTAAAAATATTTACTGATTTAAGTGACAACCAAAAAGTTATCAGCAAACTAAATGATTCGGTTGATGGAGATTTAGGGAAAGTGAGGCAAGCTGTACAATTAGGACTACCTCTATTAATGGAGGCTTTAAACCGCAATACCAGAACATCACAGGGAGCTAATTCTCTTTTTAAAGCATTAGAGGAGCATCAGGAAGATAAAGTTGGAGATCTTTATAGTTTCTTCAATAATGTTGATAAAGAAGATGGTATGAAAATGTTGCAACATATTTTTTCTGACAAAAAGGATTTAGTACAAAGTAATCTGTCCAAAACAACAGGTTTAAAACAGGACCAGATTAGTTCTCTATTATCACAATTAGCGCCACTTTTACTGGGAGTTCTGGGAAATCAGAAAAAAGAACAAAATATTAATGCTGAAGGTGTTTCCAATCTAACCAATTCTTTAACAAAGAAATTGCAGCAGACCGAAGGAGATAATATATTCTCTCTGGTTACTAAACTACTTGACAGCAACAAAGATGGTAGTATTGTAGATGATCTGTTTAACATGTTTTTTAAAAAGAAGTAGAAATTAAATTATTCTATTCTTATTTGTGCCATTTCACTTATATAATGTTGTTGGACAGGAAAAAACTAAAATAATTAAGAAAAAATTTAATCATCTAGTATTTATTTGAAATATTAGTTGAAAATAAATACAATTTTTTAAAATATTTTTGTTATGCAAAACCAAAATATAAGGAGGAAAGATGGATAATTACATTTCTTTGTATGAAAGATTAGGATTATTCTATTTAGGAAGAGAATTAAATCCTAAAACATTAATTCCTGAAAGTGATGACCAGCTTTTTCTTTATAAATCAAAAGATTTTACAACACATGCCGCCATCATCGGAATGACTGGTAGCGGGAAAACCGGGCTAGGAGCAGCCATAATTGAAGAAGCAGCTATAGATAAGATACCCTCTATTATCATTGACCCAAAGGGAGATATGGGAAATCTGCTGCTCTCATTTCCAGAATTAAGCCCGGCAGATTTTAAAGAATGGATTGACCCTGCTGAAGCAGAGAATAAAGGTATACCTCTTACTGCTTATGCAGAAGACATTGCCAGAAATTGGGAAGAAGGCTTAAATAGTTTTTATCAAAAAAAAGATAGGATAAATCTTTATAAGAATAGTGCAGATTTCACAATCTATACTCCAGGAAGTTCAGCTGGTATACCACTGTCAGTTTTGAATAGCTTTGAAGCACCATCTGAAGATGTAATGAACGAACCTGATACCTACTCAGCAATGATTAATTCTACAGTAATGGGACTTCTCTCCTTAATTAATATTAAAGCAGATGTATTAACCAGCAAAGAATATATTCTTCTGGCTGCTTTATTCTCTCATTTCTGGAAGAAAAACAAGAATCTTACTATAGAAGAAATAATTGGTTATGTTACTAATCCACCATTTGAAAAAATAGGTGTTTTAAGCTTGAATAATTTTTATCCACAGAAGGAAAGATTTGAGCTGGCAATGCTTTTGAATAATATTATTTCCAGTCCCGGCTTTTCTCTATGGTTAGATGGTGCCAGTCTGGAAATCCAGGACCTGTTATACACCGAAAATGGAAAGCCAAAAGTAAGTATTCTTTCAATTGCTCATCTAGATTACAATCAGCAGATGTTTTTTGTTACTCTCTTTTTGAACAAGTATATTAGCTGGATGAGGCAGCAGACGGGAACATCTTCTTTACGCACCTTGCTTTATATGGATGAGATATTTGGGTTTTTCCCGGCGACTTCAAATCCTCCTTCTAAACAACCTATGTTAGTATTGTTAAAACAAGCCAGGGCTTATGGCGTGGGAATTGTGTTAGCCACGCAAAATCCTATAGATCTTGATTATAAAGGACTGTCTAATATCGGTAGCTGGTTTTTAGGAAGACTGCAGACGAAGCAAGATAGGGATAAAGTAATTGATGGATTAATAAAAAATATAACTGATGTATTAAATAAGAATGAAATTGAAAATTTACTTGCTAATATGAAGAAGCGTACTTTCCTTTTAAAGAGCGCTCATCTGGATAATCTCCCATTATTTGAAACAAGGTGGGTATTGTCATTTTTAAAAGGCCCTCTTTCTTCGGGAGATATAAAGAAACTGATGGGAAAAAAGCAGGAAGTATTTGTACAAAAAATGGAGGAAGTAGCAGAACAACGGGTAGTCTCTGACGATGAAGAGGTTAAAGTAAGTGAAACAAGGCCTTTTCTGTCAGACAAAATAAAGCAGTATTTTTTGCATAACCCACCCTTTAGTGAGAATATTTCTTATAAACCGAGCATATTACTTAGTGGGAAAGTCAGGTTTTATAATGAAGCTAAAAAAATTGACCAGCAGAAAGAGGTTTTTCTTAAAATTCCGATTTATCCAGACAATTTAGAGATCAATTTAAAAGATGCCATACCTAACGAAGATGATCGCGGCAATTACGATACCAGACCACTCGAAAGTGCCCGATTTACCTTATTACCAACTTTCCTGGAAAAAATGAAAGATACTAAATATTTAGAAGAAAAATTCAAAGACTTTCTTTACGACAATACCAGAATAGAACTATTTGCTAACAAAGAGTTTAAACTAATCTCTTATCCTGATGAAGAAATAGCTGATTTTAAATCCCGTATACTTGATTTAATAAGAGAAGAGAAAGACAAAGCAGTAGAGAAATTGACCGAACAATATGCAAAAAAAGAAGAAAAACTTGAAAAAGATTATGTTAAATTACAGGAGAAATTAGAAAAAGAAGAGGCTGATGTAAAGGCTATCACAACTCAGAGTGCTTTATCACTCGGTTCAAGTGTTCTTGGTGCTCTATTAGGAAGAACCAAAGTTGGAACTTTAAATACCGGTGTCACTGGATTGAATAGGGCTAGCAGGATATTAAAAGAGAAGAAAGATGTTGAATTGGTTAAAAAGAAGATAGAGACACTTAGTGAAAATGTTCAGAAATTAGAAGAAGAATTGAAGCAGAATATTGAAA
>JAXGTM010000035.1:0-15681 GCA_040774925.1 Atribacterota bacterium
GCATCTTTCTCTACAAAGACTCATTGAAAAAAACAATAAAAAGATAGCATACTATAAAGAAAAAAGTCTAAAAATTAATGAGAATATCATATGTAATAAGAATGAAATCTCTTTAAACGAGCAAAGAAGGGAAGAATTAGAATTTCAATTACAGCAAATTTCTGATAGCCATCATAAAAATGAGATAGAAAAAAATAATTTCGCTAATCAATTAACAGTTTTAAATCAGCAAAAAAAAGACTTACTCACTCAAATAATCAATAATCAAGAAGATTCCAAGCGTTCTTTCATTCAATTTGAAGAAATTTCAAATAATCTTTCATCTATTGAAATTGAAATAAGAAACAATTTAAAGGATATAGAAAACTCTAAGGACAATCTAAAAATTGATAAATATTTACTTGACAAATATTTATCAATTAAAGATTCCTTTGAAGGAAAACTATCATATGTAGCATCACTTTCAAAAAACATACAACCATATTTCTCTGAATATAGAGAAGCAAAAATAAAAAAAGAATCAGAATGGAGAACTTGTAATCATTTTATTTCAGAAACTGAAAAAGAAATCGACGGTATTTCCAGAAAAATCATTAATGGTGAGGCATTATTTAAAAATATTAATACTGAAATATCGGTATTAGAAAAAAAAATAGAAGAACTATCTTTAGATGAGAGTAAAATTAATGATGAAATAAATAGAATGAAATCCTCACTTCAAGAAAAAGTAGAAACTATTCAAAATATTTCAAATGACCTTAAGTTCAAAAATAAAGAAATCGAACTTTTAAAAGATTTGCTAAATACTACTGAAAATTACAATAACTTATTTTATGGTTCAACCAATAAAGCAGAAGATTCAGAAGGTTTTGTCGAATTTGTTGACTTAAAACCTTTGAACAATATAATACCTGAATATTTAAAGCAGATATATAACATTATTTTTGATAAGAACATCAAGTTTGTTCATCTAACACATTCGGAAAAAATATTCTCCTTTAAACAACTTAATAGATTTATAAAACAAGAGAGGATAAAGATAATAGCTGATAATTTTATTACTAAAACTAATCATAAAAAAGATGAACTAAAAAGAATAATTGATTTTAACAACAAAAATATTATTGGTTTTGCTGATCAACTATTTTCTTTTCCTAAAGAATATAAAATGCTTTCCGACGCTATACTGAGACATATCCTGATTGTTAAAGATATGATAACGGCTTTAGATATAGCATATATGACAAGAGGAAAAATTGTCTTAATCTCTTTAGATGGCATGATAATAGATGAACAGGGAATTATATCAATCGGTTTTAATAAAAATGGAAAATATGAATTTGGAAACAGAAGCTTTAAAGATAGAATTGCAGAATTAGAAAAAGATATTAATATTATTAGTACCGACATGAAAACTAATAAAAATATTTTAGAAAAAGAAAAAAATGAATACAACAAACTGGTTAGCAATTCTAAAAATACAGATATTTATTTAAAAAACAGTGTATTGAAAATAAATAATAAAAGAGATCAATTAGCAAGAATAATGAATGATATTGCTCAGTCTCAAAAAGTACTGGAAACTTTAAATAGCAAAAAAAAAGAAGCATCTCAGAATTTAAATAATTTAGAAAAAACTATTAATCTCTTGAATGATAAAATGAAAAACATTGACAGTTGCCTTAAATATATTTCTAGATATCAAAATATCATTTTGAGGTACTATGATAGTGCAAATAAACTAGCGATTATGTTATCCAGAAATATAGATAATTATCAGATGAAAGCATCTTTGTACAAAGAAAAGGAAGATTTACTGAAGAAAAGAAAAAATGAAATATTAAACTTCACAAAAAATTATCATGCTGAAAAAATAAGAAAAGAAGAGCAATTAAACCAATACCAATCAAACATGACACAATTAACAAACCTAGAAATTGGATTAAAAGAAAAATTGAATTGTACATTGAGAAAACAGGTTGAATTTAATGAAATAATGGGTTCGGTAAAAAATTCAATTAAAGAATTGGACAATATTTTAAAGAATTTCAGAAATAAACTGTATGATGAACAGGAATACTTAGATGATAACAAAAACAAATTACATAAATATGAAATGATTTATACTCAAAATAAGGAAAAATACAATCATTTGCTTAATACTTTGAGTACTCAATATAATATTACGATAGATGAAATTTTAAATTACAAAAATTTCTCTACTAGTCAAACAGATGCGCTTTCTTTAATTTCTAAATACAAAGAACAAATACAACAGATGGGACAGATTAACTACAATGCACTGGAAGAATATGATGAGCAATTTAAAAAATTTAAAAATTTACAAGATAAAAAAAATGAGATAGTTGAATCTAAAGAAAAATTAATTACACTAATCTCTGAAATTGATCGAATTGCTGAGGAACATTTTTTTAAAACCTTTAAAGAAGTAGAAGTAAATTTTAAAGAAATTTTCAATAAACTATTTAATGGTGGAGAAGCGTCATTAGAGCTGACAAATAGCAAAAACCTTTTTGATACCGGGATAGAGGTTCTTGTTCAGCCTCCAGGGAAACAAATACAAAATATTTCTTTACTTTCTATGGGAGAAAAGGCTTTAACAGCAATCGCATTATTATTTGCACTGTGGAAAGCTAATCCAACTCCTTTTTGTTTTTTCGATGAAATTGATTCTTCATTGGATGAATCAAATGCTTTGCGTCTCTCTTCTTTTATCAGAAATGAGGATTTTAGAGATTCTCAAATCATTATTATCACTCACCAAAAAAGAGTTATGGAAGCTGCTGATGCATTATATGGAATTACCATGGATGGTTTTGGCACCTCCAAACTCATGTCAGTTAAAATGCTCAATACGGAAGGAGAATAATCATTAATACCATAATTTCTTCACTTAAAGCTGGTTTAAAAAAGACCAGAGATAGATTATTTAGTAGCTATGATGCTCTATTTTCCGAAGCGGTAAATGAAAAGAGTGTACTTCTGGAAAAAATAGAAGAACTATTGATATTATCTGATATCGGTCCGAAAACAACAGAAGAGATTTTACATTATTTTGAAGATATGAATTTACATGACTTTAAAATAAATGATTTTAATTATTTTAAAAACAAACTTAAATATATTCTTATTGATATGATTCCTGTTAACGACAAAGGGCTTTTAATCGACCCTGATACATTAAATATTATAATGATTTCTGGGGTTAATGGAACCGGAAAAACTTCTTTTGCAGCTAAATTGGCTTACTATTATAAAAAACGGAACTTTTCTTCATTGCTGGTTCCCGCTGATACATTTAGAGCCGGCGCTATTAATCAATTAACCATATTATCCAAACAAATCAGTGTAGATATTTTAAGAACTTCTGAAGGTTCGGATCCTGCTTCTGTAGTATTTGATGGTATTCAGTCTGCTAAATCAAAGAATAAAAATTTATTAATAATAGATACTGCTGGCAGATTGCACACATATAATAATCTAATGAAAGAATTAGAAAAAATGTTAAGGATAATAAATAAAAATGCCCCGGATGCAAATTGTAATAATGTTTTGGTTATTGATGCCACAACCGGTCAAAATGGTCTATTGCAAGCAAAATATTTTCAAGAATCTCTGGACATATCGAGTATTGCTTTAACAAAAATGGATGGCACCTCTAAAGGAGGAATTGTATTTACAATTCAAAAAGAACTACATATTCCTGTATCTTTCCTTACTTTTGGGGAAAATGTTAATGATTTATGTGAGTATAATACTGAAAACTTTATTGAAACATTGCTTGATTGACACTGATAGTTATTTTCTATATACTGATATAGATTTTATTCCAAAAAAGTTAAATAATTATTAATCATATTATAATTAACGAGAGAGTATTTGTGTTAAATAAATTATCAGAAAAATTTCAATTAATATTTTCTAAAATTAAAGAAAAAGGCAAAATATCGGAAAATGATATAAAGCAATCTTTAAAAGAAATAAAGCTTGCGCTTTTAGAAGCTGATGTACACTACAAGGTTGTTAAAGACTTTATTAAAAAACTGGAAGAACAGGCGAATCAGGAAGCTCTTTCCAATTCTCTTACTCCAGGACAGCAAATGATTAAAATCACTCATAAAGCTTTAACTGAAATCCTTGGAGAAAAGCAAACCAAAATTAATTTTGCTGACAGAACGCCAACAACTATTCTCTTGATTGGATTACAGGGTTCTGGTAAAACTACCACTGCAGCTAAATTGGCTCTTAATTTTAAGAATAATGGTTATATTCCATTATTAGTTGCTGCTGATAAGATTAGGCCTGCTGCTCAAGAACAACTAACAATAATGGCAAAAAAAGCTGGAGTAGAAGTATTTACTGGAAATATAGGAGAAAATGCCTTAAATGTTGTAATTGAAGCAAATAAGTGGGCAAAAGAACACAATTTCGATATTATTATTATTGATTCTGCTGGAAGGTTACATATAGACCAACAACTTATTTTAGAATTGAAAAACATAAAGAAAGCAGTTAATGTAAACGAAACATTATTGATTTTGGATTCATTAATGGGCCAAGATGCCTTAAGAGTAGCAAGTGATTTCAATAATGAAGTTGGAGTTGATGGCTTTGTACTAACAAAGCTAGAAGGGGATGCCCGAGGAGGAGTAGCTCTTTCTATAAAAAGTTTAACAAATTTACCAATAAAATTTATAGGTATAGGTGAAAAAATTACTGACTTGGAACCCTTTTATCCAGAAAGAATTTCTTCGCGCATTCTAGGAATGGGTGATACTTTAACATTGATTGAGAAAATAGAGGCAAATTATGCCCAAAATGAACTTTTAAATATAGGCAAAAAAGAATTTAGAGAACAATTCAACCTTAATGATTTCTATGAACAATTTAAAAGAATTAAAAAAATGGGTTCATTAGAAACTATATTTAGCATGATGCCTTTCCAATTTTCAGGATCATTAAAAAACATTAAAAATAATTTCGCAAATGAGGAGAAAGGTTTTAGTAGAGTTGAAGCAATTATTTGCTCAATGACTATGCGAGAGAGACAAGACCCTGATATATTGAATGGGAGCAGAAAACGAAGAATAGCTAAAGGAAGTGGAACAAATGTTAGTGATGTTAATAGGCTGTTAAATCAATTTTATAAAATGAAAAAAATTTTAAGGCATCGGGGAGGATTAAGCTCTTTTATGCCTTTTGTAAAAAGATGATAATTATTAATATTCAAAATGATTAATGGAGGAAAATATGTCAGCAAAAATTAAGCTAAGAAGAGAGGGTGCTAAAAAAAATCCCTGTTATAAAATTGTTGTTATAGATTCTAGAAAACCAGGTGAAGGCAGGTTTATTGATATGCTAGGATATTACCAACCTAATCAAGTGCCTTATGCTATAAAAATCAATAAAGAAAATAGTGTAAAATGGATTAAACAGGGAGTAAAGATGACAAAAACAGTTGAAACCTTGTTTAAGCGGGAAGGAATAATTTAATAAAAGATTAAATAAAAGAAAGATTTAATAACTAATTTGGATCTTATAAAAGCAAATTCTTAAATACGCGGAGTGCAATATTGCAAGAATTAATTGATTACCTGTTAAAAGAGATTGTAGATTCTCCTGATAAGATAAAGATTAAGAAATCTAAAATAAAAAACATTACTGTATTGGAGATATCAGCCGACCAAAGAGATATTGGAAAAATTATTGGGAAAGAGGGAAGAGTTATTAAAGCAATAAGAGTTATCACCAACGCTGCTACTATAAAAGATGATAATAAAGTAGTAATACAATTGGCTGATAATACTCAGAATGTTTAATTTTATTTTTGGTAATTTAATAAATCAAGGAAAAAAATGGAAATAGATATTTTAACAATTTTCCCTCAAATGTTTGAATCGCCATTTTCTCATAGTATTATTAAAAAAGCCATATCTAAGGAACTTATCAAGATTAATATCATTAATTTTAGAGAATTTGCCAAAGATCAGCACAAAAGTGTTGATGATTATTCTTATGGTGGCGGTCCAGGGATGGTTTTAAAACCAGAACCAATTATCGAAGCAGTGAAATATATTCGAGAAAAAAACAGGGAAAAATTAGATGCAAAAATTATAATAACATCTGCTCAGGGAAAGTTATTTAAGCAAGAGAAGGCTAAAGAATTGTCTTCTTTAAAAAATATTATTCTGATTTGTGGTAGGTATGAAGGCATTGATGAGAGAGTTGTTCAAATATTAAATGCTGAAGAAATCTCTATAGGTGACTATGTTTTAACCGGTGGTGAAATCCCTGCTATGGTTATAACTGATGCTTTAATAAGGATGATTCCTGGTGTGCTTGGGAAAGAGGAATCTGCTAAAAATGATTCATTTTACCAGGGTTTACTTGATTATCCGCATTTTACCAGACCAGAAATATATAAGGGTTATAAAGTTCCTGAAATATTATTATCTGGAAACCACATAAAGATTAATTCTTGGAGAAAGAGGCAATCTTTATTAAGAACATTTATTCGTAGACCTGATTTACTTGTTAATAAAATATTTTCTAAAGATGAAATTGATATTTTAAATGAATTGATTAAAACTGAACAATAAAGAAAGGGAAAATTAATGGATTATATTAATTATATCGAAAAAGCTCAATTAAAGAATGAAGTAGTAGATATTAAACCTGGTGACTTAATTGAAGTTCATCAAAGGATAATTGAAGGCGATAAAAAAAGAATACAAATATTTCGAGGAATTCTTATTGCTAAGAAACATAGCGGAAGTAGAGAGACTATAACTGTAAGAAAGATTTCTAAAGGAATTGGTGTTGAAAAAATATTCCCTATTCATTCACCTCTTGTTGAGGATATTAAATTGATCAAGAAAGGATCTTCTAGAAGAGCAAAATTATATTATTTAAGAGATAAAGTTGGACAAAAAGGCCTGATGTCCTAAAATTCAATGAAAATTGATTAAATATAAGATATTAAAATTAAGAAATAAGATTTCTTTCCTGTACAATGAACGTATCAGAATTGAAAATTTAAAAATTATTGAGCGGAAACTACTTTATTCAGATTATCTATTAATAGCCGGAATTGATGAAGTTGGCAGGGGGGCTATTGCTGGTCCAGTTGTTGCCGCAGCTGTAGTAATAAAAGATATTAACTCTTTTTTTATAAGCGAATTAAAAGATTCTAAGAAATTAAATAGATTAAAGAGAAAAAACATATCCGAATTTATTTACAAAAGAGCATGTGATGTAGGTATTGGTCTGGTAAGTTCTAACACAATTGATAAAATTAATATAGTAAATTCAACAATACTTGCTATGAAGAGAGCTGTTTGGTCACTTAAGAAGTTACCAGATTATCTTCTCATTGATGCATTAACAATACCTTCTATTGAAATAAAACAGAGAAAGATAATCAAAGGTGAAGATATAAGTATTTCTATAGCTTCTGCGTCCATTATTGCTAAAGTATATCGGGACAACATCATGGAAACATTGCATAAAAAATATCCATCATATCATTTTGATCAAAATAAAGGATATGGGACTAAAGAACATTTTAATTTAATAAGATCATACGGTATTTGCCCAATACATAGAAAAACCTTTAAAGGTGTATGTTTATAGTAAATACAATACACATTCAATTTATTTATACACTGTTCATTTTATGAGAAACCAAGTAGGAATAACAGGAGAAAAAATCGCACGAAAATACCTTGCTAAAAAAGGTTATAAAATACTAGAAAATAATTTTCGAGTGTCTTTTGGTGAAATAGATATTATTGCTGAAAAAAATAATTGTATTTGTTTTATTGAAGTGAAATCCAGAAATTCTAATAAATTTGGAATACCTGAAGAATCAATTACCTCATATAAAAAAAATAAAATTATCAAAGTGGCTAAATCCTATATTAAAAATAAAAGAATTGAAAAAAAACTATTTCGCTTCGACATTATTACACTCAGATTTTGTAATCATTTATCAGTAGAAATAAGACATATAGAAAATGCATTTTTTGATGAAAATTAATTATAATTAACGTAAATTTTGAAGATATAGGTGTTGTTTTGATATCAAAGCTATCTAGTGCCGCCCTTTTTGGGATTGAAGCGTTTTTTGTCGATGTTGAAGTAGATGTAACCAATGGTTTGCCTTCTTTCAATATTGTAGGCCTGCCAGATACTGCTGTTCAAGAATCCCGAGAAAGAGTTAGATCTGCTTTAAGAAATTCTGAATTTCGATTTCCCATGCAGAGAATTACAGTAAATCTAGCACCCGCCGATTTTAAAAAAGAAGGTCCTGCTCTTGATTTACCTATAGCAATTGGAATTTTAATAGCTGATGAACAATTAAAAAAAGATTCAACAAAAAATCTCATCATCATTGGTGAACTATCCCTAAATGGTAATATAAGACCTGTCAACGGCGTGTTATCCATAACATTAATGGCTAAAGAAAGGGGAATTACGGGAATTATAGTACCAATAGAAAATGCCAAAGAAGCTGGAATGGTTGAAGGTATAAATATATATCCAGCTTCAAATTTACGTCAAGTAGTAAGATTTTTAAGTGATGAAATATCAATTGAACCATTTTATCTAAATAAGGAAAGTATTATTCCAAATAATGGAATCTATCCAGTTGACTTTGCTGAAGTTAAAGGACAGCAGCAAGCAAAACGGGCTTTAGAGGTGGCTGTAGCTGGTGGACACAATGTTATAATGATTGGTCCACCGGGTTCAGGAAAAACGATGTTAGCAAAACGTATTCCGACAATTATGCCATCTATTACTTATGAGGAATCGATTGAAATTACTAGATTATATAGCATTTCAAATTATGCAAATACATGCAATCCTATTATAACTAATAGACCCTTCCGGTCACCCCATCATACAATAAGTAATATTGGTCTCATTGGTGGAGGTACTTTTCCAAAACCTGGTGAAATAAGTCTTGCTCATAATGGAGTTCTTTTTCTCGATGAACTGCCAGAATTCAACCGCTCTGCCCTTGAATCATTACGCCAACCAATTGAAAATGGAAATGTTACCATATCTAGAGCTCTACACTCAATAACTTATTTATCAAAATTTATGCTGGTAGCAGCTGCTAACCCCTGTCCATGCGGCTATTTTGGTGATTCTGTTAAGCAATGTGTATGTACCTCATATCAGATACAGAAGTACAAAGCAAAAATGTCTGGACCCTTGCTTGACAGAATTGATATACATATTGAGGTTCCCAGGCTTGATTACAAAGAGTTAATTAAAAATAAGAAGGTTAGTGAAAGTTCAATTGAAATTAGAAAAAGAATTGAAAAATCCAGAATGATACAGTTAAACCGATTTAAAGGGAAAAATATTTATTGTAATGCCCAGATGGGTCGTAAGGATATAGATAAATACTGCACTTTAACCAAAGAAGCTCATTCTATTTTGGGTAATGCTATGGAGAAATTAAAATTCAGTGCAAGAGCATATGATAAAATACTCAAATTATCAAGAACTATTGCCGATTTAGAGCAGATAATTGAAATTCAATCATCACATATAGCTGAAGCTATTCAATACAGAAGTTTAGATCGGGAAAACCTAATATAATGTTTAATTATATAACAGATAGGAGGTCATAAAATGTCAAAAAATAAATTAGCTCCATCAATCCTGAATGCAGATTTTTCATGCCTAAAAGATATTCTTCTTTTATTAGAAAAATGTAATGTTGATTCTATTCATCTAGATGTAATGGATGGAAATTTTGTTCCCAATATTTCTTTTGGACCAAAAATGGTTGAAACAATTAGAAATAATTGTAAGCTTCCATTAAGTGTACATTTAATGATAGAAAAACCTGAAAGATACATTCACGAGTTTTCAAAGATTTTATTTCAGCAGGATAGCTTGATTATTCACGCAGAAGCCTGTTTACATTTAGACAGGACACTGCAGATGATTATAGATTCAGGATTAAAAGCTGGAGTAGCTCTTAACCCATCCACCCCTTTAGAAATGATAAGATTAGTTTTATACAAAGTTGATGTTATATTGCTAATGACAGTAAACCCGGGCTTTGGAGGACAAAAATTTATTTCTTCTATGTATGAAAAAATTTCTGAAACTAGAAAAATAATTGATCAGTATAATTCAAAAAAAATCGATATTCAAGTGGATGGAGGAATTAATCGACAAAATATCCAATTAATTAGCAAAGCTGGGGCTAATATAATCGTAGTTGGTTCTGAAATTTTTGAATCGGAAAACCCTGAAAAAACTATTATAGAAATTAAAAAGAAATTATGTATTATTTAAGTATATATATTTAATTACCTAAACCATAAATTTATGAATACAAAAGTTGCCATTATCGGTAAATCAAATACAGGAAAATCTACTTTGTTTAATCGCATTGCTGGTTTTAGAAAAGCTATTGTACTATCAGAATTCGGCATTACCAGAGATAGGAACTTTTCAGATATAAAATGGGGCAATAAAACATTCACTTTAGTTGATACAGGTGGTCTTGACTATTTGACTAAAAAAGAATCAATTCAAAGAAAGATATCAGAACAAGTCAGAATTGCTATTTTGGAGTCTGAAGTTATTATATTCCTTTTAGATTTCATGACAGGAATTCAGCAAGAGGATATAGATATCTCTAAAATGATAAAGAAGAACAATAAAAAAACTATTTTAGTGATAAATAAATGTGATATAAAAAATAAGAATTTTGTTGTTAGTGATTTTTTTAATTTAGGTCTAGGTGAACCATTTCCCATTTCCGCTGAACAAGGTATAAATATCTATGATTTATTAGAAAAAATTTGTGAATTTGTACCTGATACAAATAACAGGGATGTTCTAATTGATGAATTTGAAGATATTGTCAAAATCACAATTATTGGGAAACCAAATGTTGGAAAATCCAGTATTTTAAATGCTATATTAAAAGAAGAAAGAATTATTGTTGACGAAACTCCTGGAACAACAAGGGATGCTATTGAAGCGTCTATTGATTTTAATGGATATAGATTCGATTTTATTGATACTGCTGGTTTGAGAAGAAAAAAAGAAGTAAAAGATATTGTGGAATATTTCGGCAATTTGAGGTCACTCAAATCCATTGAAAAAGCGGATATTGTTTTATTGGTTCTG
This sequence comes from Atribacterota bacterium, assembly GCA_040774925.1. Lineage (GTDB taxonomy): Bacteria > Atribacterota > Phoenicimicrobiia > Phoenicimicrobiales > Stramentimicrobiaceae > Stramentimicrobium. The sequence continues at coordinate 11,185 of JAXGTM010000035.1, forward strand.
GATGCAACTCATGTTATCAGTATGCAAGATAAACGTTTGGCAAGTAAGATTGTTGATGAAAAAAAAGCCTGCATTGTGCTTTTAAATAAGTATGACTTAGTAAAGAAAAACATCGGAATTGATAAAAATTACCTTTTGAAAATTAGTAAAAAAGAATTGAGTTTTTTAAAAGATGCTCCCATTCTTACCAGTGTAGCTATTGATCCAAAAAAAGACTTTTTACCAATTTTGAACAAAATTATAGAAGTATTTAAAAAATATAACAAAAAAATATCTACTTCCGAACTAAACAACCTGTTGCAAAATATCGTTAATAGTAGACCCCCGAAGCTAATTGACAGGAAGAAGGCTCGCTTTTATTATATAACCCAGATAGGAGTAAAACCACCTTCCTTTAAAATATTTGTAAACAACCCTGAACTTATATATAATTCTTATCAAAGATATATAGAAAACCAATTTATTAATCAATTTGATTTGAAAGGCATACCAATCGATTTTATTTTTGAAAAAAGGAAATAAAGCCACAAAGCAAAAATAGATAAATTATGATTTCAAATATTATTATTTTTTTAATTTTAAGCTATATTTTGGGCTCTATACCATTTGGATTCCTGGTAGGTAAATTTTTTAAAAATATTGATATTAGGGAATATGGCAGCGGCAATATCGGTGTAGCAAATATTTTTCGTGTCTTAGGTATAAAATACGCTGTTTTTGTTCTCATTGGTGATTGTTTAAAGGGTTATGTAGTAGTATATTTTTCAACTCTTATTTCTGAAGATATTATAATTCATTTATTAGCGGGATTATTGGTTATTGCAGGTCATAATTGGTCAATATTTTTAAGATTTAATGGTGGAAAAGGTATTGCTACTACTTATGGAACTGTACTTTTTTTGAGCCCATATATTGCTCTTTTATCTGCATTAATATGGATTGCAATTGTAATTATGTTTAAAATTTCAGCACTTGGGTCACTTATCTCCGTTTTAAATATGCTGATTCTCTCTTTCATATTTAAAACTCCAGTTGAATTCAAAATATTTTTATTAATTATAAATTTGCTTGCAATATACCGGCATCGAAGCAATATCATAAGGTTGTTGCAGCATAAAGAAAATAAAATATTCATTAGAAAACCATAAACCAATATTATAAAAATAGAAAGAAATCTATTAATGAAAAAAGGTCTTATAATAGTTGAATCACCTACTAAAGAAAGGGCATTAAAAGAGATGATAGGTGATAATTTCCTTATTGTTTCGAGTAAGGGACACATAAAGGATTTGCCAAAATCTAGAATGGGAATAGATATAGAAAATAATTTCGAACCTACCTGGGTAATGATCCCTGGTAAAAGACAAGTTATTCAAAATATAAAGAATATTGCAAATGGAAAAGAAAATATCTTGCTGGCAACTGATCCTGATAGAGAAGGAGAAGCTATTTCATGGCATATAGCTCAAGAATTGGATATTGAAAACAAAAAATGCAGGATAACATTTAATGAAATTACAAAAAATGTTGTAACTCATTCAATTGAAAATCCTAGAGAACTGGATATGAACTTAATTAATTCGCAAATAGCTCGTAGGCTTTTAGATCGCCTTGTCGGTTATAAAGTTAGTCCTTTATGCTATAAATACACTAAAGGTAAAAGTGCTGGCAGAGTTCAATCGGTTGCAGTTCACTTGATTGTTAAGAAAGAAAGAGAAATTGAATCTTTTGTTTCAGAAGAATACTGGAAAATCAATGTAACCTTATCTAAAGAAATAAATACCGAGAAAAATAGCTTTCAAGCCTTATTGATCACAAAAGATGGAATAAAACTAGAGATCAAAAATGAAGAAGAGGCAGATTTACACTGTAAAACACTTAATAGTAGTATCTTTTTTGTTTCACAAATTGATACCATTAAAGAGCATAAACATCCACCACTTCCTCTAAAAACAAGTACATTGCAGCAGAAGGCTTTTAATCAATTAAACTTTTCAGTAAAAAAAACTATGCATATTGCTCAGCAATTATATGAAGGAATACCTGTAGCCAACAAAGGAACATTGGGATTAATTACTTATATGAGGACTGATTCAACAAGATTATCAGACGAAGCTAAATCAAATGCCCGTCAATTCATATATGATAAATATGGCAAAAATTACCTTTCTGACAAAATAAAAATATCAAAGAAAAAGAAAATAGCTACTAAGATACAGGATGCCCATGAAGCAATCAGGCCCACCTCTATTGATCTTGAACCAGAGAGCATCAAAAGTAGTTTAACGTCCGATCAGTTCAAACTTTATTCACTAATATGGAAATATTTTATCGCCAGTCAAATGAAATCAGCCTTATTTGAACGCAAAAATATTAAAATTAGAGCAAGTGAATATATGCTTGAGGCTAATGGGAGCACAATAATTTTTGATGGGTACTTAAAAATTCTCAGCGATGATATTAAGGATGTAGAGTCAGTTATTTTGCCTGAATTGCATGAAAAAGAAAATTTGAAATTATTGAAAATTGAGCCTAAACAATTTTTTACAAAACCACCAGCTAGATACAATGAAGCCAGCCTGGTAAAAGTTTTAGAAAAAGAAGGTATTGGCAGACCAAGTACCTATGTAAGCATAATTGATAAAATCCTCAGTAGGGGTTATGTTGAAAAAGAAAATAAGAGATTGTTGCCAACTAAACTTGGTATTTCTGTAGATAATTTTTTAATGGAATACTTCTCTGATATAATTAATGTTAAGTTTACAGCAAAGATGGAGAGTGAATTAGACAAAATTGAATCTAATGACAGCAATTGGCAAAATATATTGAATATTTTCTATGAACCTTTATCTAATAATATAGAAAAATTATTAAATAATCCTCCAACAGATTCAATGTTTAAATCTAAAGATCTAACTAATGAAAAATGTATGAATTGCGGGAGTCCAATGGAAATAAAAAATGGTCCATATGGCAGATATCTGGCTTGTTCTAATAATCCACATGAACACCCTACGAAACCCTTTCTTTTAAAAATAGGTATTCCTTGCCCTATTCATGCGTGTGGGGGTGAAATTGTTAAGTTGAAAAGTAAAAAAGGTAAGAATTTTTATGGTTGCAGCAAATATCCTGCTTGTAATTTCTTTTCTGCCTTCATTCCAATAGACAAAAAATGCCCGAAATGCAATTCAATATTGATAAAAATTAATAATAAGAAAAAAGATATCTTATACAAATGTAGTAATAAAGAATGTACCTATTTTGAGGGTTTCTCTAAAAATGAATGATTTGAATAACAATAACATTGTTAGGGAATATAATGACTTTCTTGAAAATAAAAAATGTTTTTCGCCAAATACGATAAAAGCATACATAAAAGATATCTTACATTTTACCAGCTTTATCCAAAATTCTAATTTTAACAGCAATCTTATTTATACTAACAATCAAACAATAAGAAATTATATTTTTTACCTAAAGCAAAAAAAATATAGCGATAAAACGATTTCCAGAAAAATCACTTCATTGCGTGTTTTTTTTAAATTTTTAGTTAATGAAGAATTTGTTGCCAATAATCCTGCTGAATATATACAAAATACAATAACTAAAAAAAAACTTCCAGAATTTTTGTTTTATGAAGAAATATCTACATTGTTAAATAGTCTAAAAATGGAAAAACCAATCGAAATCAGAAATAAAACCATTTTTGAATTGTTATACGGAACAGGAATGCGTGTTGCCGAGTTAACAAATATAGATATTGAGGACCTTAATTTGGACGATAGCACGGTTAAGATATTGGGCAAAGGTTCTAAAGAAAGAATTTTACCGCTGAGCAATCCAGTAAAGATTGCTTTAAAAAACTATTTTAATATAAGAGAGTTGATACCTAGAAGAAAATGTCTTCATTCCAAATCAAAAAAAGCCTTATTTTTGAATTGCTTTGGAAATAGACTTTCCGCTCGAGGAGTGAGGATGATTATTAATGACAACATTCAGAAGATATCTTTGATAAAAAGAATGAGCCCACATGTTTTACGGCATACTTTTGCTACTCATTTGCTTAATGGTGGTGCAGATTTACGTTCCGTCCAAGAATTATTGGGACATGAAAGTTTATCAACTACACAGATTTATACTCATATTACAAAAAGTAAATTAGTAGAAGTTTATAAAAATACAATTCCGAGAAAATAATATAAACAAAATTAATATCAGCATAATTAATTCTTCGTATAAATTAATATATAAAGGTTCAAGAAAGGGTCAATGGTATGTATAAAGGAACCACTATTCTAGCAGTTAAAAGAAATAATGAAATTGCCATTGCGGGAGATGGGCAGATTACTTTAGGGAATACGATTGTTAAAAATGAAGCAAAAAAAATACGAAAAATATATCATGGTAGAGTACTGACAGGATTTGCTGGTGGTGCTGCTGATGCGCTTACACTATATGAAATATTTGAGGGGAAACTTGAGGAATATCTTGGAAACC
>JAXGTM010000036.1:0-15331 GCA_040774925.1 Atribacterota bacterium
AGCTCCTTCTTTTTTTGCTAATTCTCCTGCCAGGTCAACTGCTTTATTCTCTCCTCCAATTACTACCTGTCCCGGGTAATTATAATTTGCAGGCTCTACTATTCCTTCTATGCTTGCCTCAAGACAAATCCTCTCCACTTTATTATCAGGTAAACCAATAATTGCCAGCATTTTTCCTATTCCTAAAGGGACGGCTTCCTGCATATATTTACCTCTCTTTTTCACCAATTGTACAGCTGCTTCAAATTCCAATGCTCCTGCGCAAACCAATGCCGAATATTCTCCCAGGCTCAACCCTGCTACAACATCTGGCATAAAACCTCTCTCCTGTAGGATTTTCCATGCAGCGATACTTGTTGTCAAAATTGCTGGCTGTGTGTTTTCTGTTTTATTTAATTCTTGTTCAGAGCCTACGAAGCACAGGTTTTCCATGTCCAGACCAAGTTTATCTCCAGCTAAACGAAAAATTTCTCTACTGGAAGAAAAACTATCAAAAAGTTCTTTACCCATTCCAATATACTGAGAACCTTGCCCTGAAAATAAAAAAGCTATTTTCCCCATTTTCTAAAATCCCCTCTGTAAAATTTTATTTTCTCTCAAGCTTAGACATTTTTCCTTGATGATTTTTTCAGCCTGAATAAAAATCTCTTCAATTATCTCTTTACAGCTCTGTTCCTTTTGTACTAAACCAGCTATTTGTCCTGCCATAATTGAACCCATTTCCATATCACCTTCCTTAGCAGCTCTATAAAGTGAACCTTTTCCAATCTTTTCGTACTCTTCAGGTGAAGCATTAATCTTTTCTAATCTCTGAAACTCTCGTGCTAACTGGTTTTTTATTACTCTAACAGGATGGCCTGTCGCTCTACCTGTTACCATAGTACTGGTGTCCTTTGCCTGTAGAATTTTTTCTTTATATGCTCTAGCGACATTGCATTCGTATGCTACTAAAAATCTAGTTCCAATTTGTACACCCGTAGCTCCAAGCATGAGAGCAGCTGCCAAGCCGCGTCCATCACCAATTCCTCCCGCGGCAATGACCGGAATATCCACTGCATCAACAACTTGAGGAATTAAAGCCATGGTATTCATCTCTCCAATATGGCCACCTGCCTCCCCTCCCTCTGCTATCACAGCATCAGCTCCCATTTTTGCAACTCTTTGAGCAATAGAGGCTGAAGGAATAACCGGTATTACTTTAATACCACAGCTCTTCCAGGCAGGTATATATTTACCAGGACTACCCGCCCCGGTAATAATTACTTCCACCTTCTCTTCCATTGCCACCTCTCCAATCATCTCTGCTTCAGGATTCAAGAGCATTATATTTAGAGCGAATGGTTTTCTTGTTAATGATCTGGTTCTTTTTATTTCTTCCCTGATCCAATCTTTAGTGGCATAACCTGAACCTATCACTCCCAGGCCCCCAGCATTTGAAACAGCAGCGGCAAGATTTGCATCAGCTATTCCTGCCATACCTCCCTGAATGATTGGATAATCGATATTTAACAGTTCATTAATTACAGTTTGTATCATCTGAAATTCTCCTTATTTAGTCCAATTGAACAAAATTGAGCCCCAGGTTAACCCGCCCCCAAAACCTACCATGATAACCCGATTGCCTCTCTTAAGCATTCCTTTAAACACCATTTCATTTAGGGCTAATGGTATACTGGCAGCAGATGTATTTCCAAGATGGTCTAAATTCTTATAAAACTGACCTGGTTGTGCTTTTATCTTTTTTACAACATAATCGATGATACGATAATTTGCCTGATGTGGAACAATATAATCTATATCATCAATTGTCAGATCATTTTCTTGCAAAACTTTTTCAATACTTTCCAGCATAATGGCAGTAGCAAATTTAAAAATTTCCTTACCATTCATATAGATATATGAATGGTTAACAGTATTTGAATCATCATTTATGAAGGGGTTCTGTAAAGGTACTGCTGGAATCGTCAATAATCCTTCCATATCCCCGCGAGAACCGGTATATGTACTTACTATTCCTTTGGTATCACTTTTTTTCAATATTACTGCACCAGCTCCATCACCAAACAACACACAGGTATTTCTATCTTTCCAATTAACTATTTTTGACAGGACTTCTGCTCCCACTACCAGAGCACAGCTACTCATGCCTGATTTTATATATTGATCGGCAATTTGTACTCCGTAAATAAATCCTGTACAGCCGGCAGATATATCAAAGCTGGTAATCTCTTTCAACTTTAGTTCTCCCTGAACAAGGCTAGCCGTTGAAGGAGTAAAATAATCAGGGGTAATAGTAGCAAGAATTAACAGGTCTATCTCCTCCGTAGTGATTCCCGCGTGCTTAACCGCTTTTAAAGCAGCCTTTACTGCCATTTGAGAAGTACTCTCGCCAGTAGAAATTCTTCGCTCGGCAATCCCGGTTCTTGAGGTAATCCACTGGTCAGAAGTATCTACCATGCACATAAAATCCTCATTTTTAACAACTTTCTCCGGCACATATGCTCCCACTCCCGCTATTTCACTGAAAAACATCTTTTTCCCCTTTTTTCGTTAAATTGCTTTATAACCAACCTTAAGATACCTATTTATTAGTAACTACATATAGTAGCATGTACTAATAGCTTATATTAAATGTAAGTATATATTTACATTTACTTTCTGTCAATATACAAAGAGATTATTTTTTATTTCAATTGAAATTTGTTTTTTGATTTTTGTAAATGATGTTCTGCTTCGAATTGAAGTTCGTGTTGGAAGTAATGTGTTTTGAGATAGGGACAAACTGCTCAAAGCTTTCAATGAGTGAGAGTAGTAGATATACTTTTTTGTAGGTTAAAAGTTATATACTTTTTTCATGGCGGGATTATGGATTTGAATATAAAAATTTTTACTCGATTGTTAAAAGTGATAGATGGTGAAGGGAATTCAAGAATTTAATTTTAATAAAATTGGGTTTTAAAAGTATTTTAATTGGCTTAAACTGGTGAAAATAGGTCTTTAAATTTTTTTTAATATATTGTCACTCAATAATTGAACTGAATACTTCTTTAGCATCAGCATACTCTTTTAAACATGATATTGTTTTTTCTATTGCTTCAGACAAAAGTTCATATTTTTTAAAATCAATTATTATTATCAGTATCCTGTTTGTTTTATCAGTAATCATAGTCCTTTCAGAATCACTGGTAGGACTACCAAATGGACCATGAGAATCTCTGAAAACAGGCAGGTTGGCAATATTCATTTCTCCTCTTCCAATAGCCTGATAATTTTCCTCCTCCAAACCGATACCAAACTCCATAGGTCCGGTCAATTTATTATAATCATAACATCCAATGGAGAAATGAAACAAAAGAGATATATAATTGATTATATCGACTACATTATTTATCCTGTACAAATCTTTCCCCTGTACAGTTCTTCGCAGTAATGCTTCTGCTGAACAGCGGTAGCGGGCAGGCTCTTTACCTAATGCAAGGTACGCTTCGCGAGTGCGCTTGATTACTGGTAACTCTGTTATCTGTTCCTGTCTGATAGAAGTTTTAATCTGTTTGACAGTTCTATCTATTTCATTCCACAGTTTTCTATTTTCTTTCTGATATTCAATCTTTGCATCAATAATCCCTAATCTAATATCAGGACAGGCTTTCTTAATTTTAGAAGAAATTTTGATATCTATCATAATAAGATTTATTAAAAATATTAAATGTTGGATAAAGCAGAATATAAGGAGCAGAGGTAGTTTTCATACCTCTGCTCCTATTAACAATTATCAATTTATTAGCACATATTAAAAAATATCTTTAGCAAAAACGGGCAAAACAAATGCTGCCTTATGGAGATCAGTATGATAGTATTTCAAATTCGGTAACGATTCTGCCTGTTTCAATCTAAAATCTTTAATTGGATGGTATTTTTTTGAGCAAAAGCTGAACCCTATCATACCACTTGGATAGGTAGGAACCAGGGTGTAATAGTATGTACTGAAAGGGAATATTTTTTTAATAAACTGGAAAACACCTTTTATAAATTCTCCATGCCAGAAGACGGATTCCATCTGACTTACTGCTATTCCATCTTCTTTTAAGGATTCAGCTATAGATTGATAAAATTGTTCTGTAAACAGAGTTGTACCGGGACCAACAGGGTCTGAAGAATCAACAATAATCACATCATATTTATTTTTTCTGGCGGTTAAAAACTGTGCCCCATCTTGAAAGAACAGCTGCACCTTCTTATCATCAAAACTACTTGCCAAATCGGGGAAATGTCTGCGGCAGACTTCAATAACCTTTTCATCAATCTCACAGACATCAATATTTTTAACCTGAGAATGTTTTAAAACCTCTCTGACAGTACCGCCATCCCCACCTCCGATTACTAAAACTTCTTCTGGATTAGGATGGGTACAAAGAGGAACGTGTGTAATCATTTCATGATAACCACTCTCATCAGACTCTGTCAGCATAACAATACCATCATTAATTAGTATCTTGCCAAAGATAGGTGAATTTACCACAGCAATTTCCTGAAAAGGAGATTGCACTCTTTCGAGGACGCTATCTACTTTAATTTGCAAATAGCGTCCATTTTCTTTTCCGTATTCTTCTCCAAACCATAATTGCATCTGGCTCAAAGTAATTACTTCCTTAACACATAATGAATTTTTGCTTCTTTTGCCTGAAAATACTTTTGAGTAAAATCTAGTACAACCTGGGGATCATAGTATTTACAGCTAAATATATCGATATATGCTGCATTGGTCAGGTTTGCAAAATGCCCTGAAATGAGAGAGGTTTCAATCAATTGAGTCATGGAATAACCTGACACTCTCTCATCTTCACCAAAATCTACCACCTGAGTACCCCCAAATTTTTTCATCTCAATCAGCTCGCATAGTTCGTCAACATATCTTCTTATTGCTTCTGCATCCCTGATTAAATCGGGGTTACAGTGGTATAAATCGATGCTGGTTAGCAAACCCCATGCATTCTCTTCAAAAAAATCTTTTTTTAATTCTTTATTTTTATCCATTTTAAAGAACACCTACTTCAGAAGATGTTTTTTTACTTATTTTTAATGGAAAATGGATGTTTCCTCTTTTTATTTCGGTTACCGATAAAGTTTTTACATCCAGCTCTTTTTCAATATAGTCTAACGCTTTCTGGTTATTAATGCTGTATCCACACGTGAATATATCTAATGCAGCATAACCATATTCAGGCCAGGTGTGAATCGTAAAATGAGATTCAGCTATAACAATAACACCACTGACGCCCTGGGGTGAAAATTGATGAAAAGATGACTTCAAAGCTGTAGCCCCAGAAATATGTACCGCCTCTCTTAATATTTTTTCCAGCAAGTTCTGGTCGTTTAGTTTTAGTGAATCGCATTCGTACAATTCTACTAAAAGATGATTTCCCAAATAATCCATTTTTTTACCCTCTTTTTCCATTAAAATTATTTAAGAAACTTACATAAAATAACAGAAAATTTTAAAAAAATCAATCTTTTTTTAAAAATATTTTATTTAGCTTCAAATCTTTCGCTTTACCCTCTAAATCCTTAAGAAATACATGTTCCTCCTTATTCTATCAAATCTAAGGCTAGAGAAACCATGTCATCGAAAGTGGTCTCTCTCTCAGAGGCACTGGTTCCCTCTCCGGTAACCAGGCTATCACTTACAGTTAAAATAGAAAGAGCTTTTACCTTATATTTGGCAGCAATAGTATATAAAGCAGCTGTCTCCATTTCTACTGCCAAAACACCATAAGATGCCCATAATCTCCAATGTTCTACATCATCATGATAAAACATGTCTGTGGTAAGGACATTGCCAACCTTTATTCTAAAGGATTTATCACGGGCGATCGATTCAGCTTTTCTGAGTAGTTCATAGTTGGCTGTGGGGGAAAAATCATTTCCATTAAAGCGGATTTTATTGAAACTGGAATCAGTGGATGCACTAATTGCTAAAACAATATCTCTAATTTTTACATCAGGTTGCATAGAGCCGCAGCTACCTATCCTTATCAAATTGCGAACCTGATATTGATTAATCAATTCATGGACATAAATTGATATGGAGGGAATTCCCATGCCGGTCCCCTGTACAGATACTAGTTTTCCCTGATAACGGCCAGTAAAACCATACATTCCTCTTACCTTATTAAAGCAATAAGATTCTTCCAGGTAATGCTCCGTAATGTACTTAGCACGCATGGGATCGCCTGGCAATAATACAGTAGGAGCAATATCACCTACTTCCGCATTTATATGAACACTCATAATTAAAAATCTCCTTTATTTTATAATATAAAAACTAAAAATACCAGAATTATTTAAATTTTTATAAATATTAATTGACAAACTATCTATCCTTTACTCCAATTTACTGGAAGTATTCTGATAATATGATGTTGACATAATTTGAAGCAATTAAATAATTCTGCAAGTTATATATCTAATTTTTTATTGCCTTGAAGAAAATACAAAGTATAGCATTTTTATTATAAGACAATACATTCTATATTAGAAGAAAAAATTTGAGTACAGAATATGTCTTAAGGAAATCGCAGCTGATAGGGTTATTATATTTAATAAGTATTAGCTGTTTTGGGCAAACTAGTTTACTCAAAACAGCTAATGGTATTTCTATTACAACTATATAGATTCATAATTCCTGAAACTATTAATTAGTGTCAACCAATTATTTTTTAAAATTAATATGTCTATTTTAAAAATATTTAAATATCGTTAATCTCTAATCCGATTGCTTCATGCTCAAAGCCTTTGATAGGAGCTCCAATCATTCCATACAAATTATAAATAAAATGATATGTGTTCAATTATTATTTTATTTAGAAGAAATCCTCTTAACTATAGGAAGTATTTTTTTACGAACCTCTTTATCTATTTCTACTTTTTTAGGAAAACCAGACAAAGGCTTCGTGGCATCAATTCCAATTTTTGATGACCTGTAAAGATCATCAGCAGAAGGATCCAGCATATCCCCCATCCCCATGTTTTGAGGAGTAATAACTATATTCTTATCAGCTTGTATTCTGGTTGCCATTGCCCACAATACTTGCTGTTCATCGAATATATCAATATCTTCATCTACTACTACCACTGTTTTTATACAATGATCTGCTGCCAAGACTGCAAATATCGCCTGTAATGGCTCACCTTCAGCTGTCTTTTTTATCGAAACATAGCATGTAAAAATCCCGCAACCGGATATTGGAAAATGAACATCTATAACATTTGGCAGAGTTCTACGCAAAGCAGAAAAAATGTCACATTCACGGTGGTAAGCCATAATTGTATTGTGATCTGCAGATAGCCCGGGATTTATGCTCTGATATATGGTATTTTTTCTCAGGAATAAAGATTTCGCTTTAAATACATTTTGAGTACTTCTTCCGGAAAGATAATTAGAAAATTCACTAAAAGGCCCTTCAGGTTCCCGAACTCCTCCTAGTATTTCTCCTTCTATTATTATTTCGGACCATGCAGGTGTTAATACATCTATATTCTTACATTTTATAACCTGTAATGGCTCACCAAATAAACCACCTATAAGATCATATTTGCTCTCATTATACGGTAAAAAAGCTAGACTTCCCACTGTGATAACGGGGTGTAATCCGATCGCTATTGCCGCTGGAAGAGATTCGCCTTTCTGCTCTGCCCTTCTATGGAATTCCCACATGCGTTTTCTTGAATGTAAACTTATTCCTAACTTATTTCTTCCTTTTAGCTGCAACCGATGTAAACCACAGGTATGAATTCCAGAAAGGGGATCTCGAGCTATTACCATTCCAGCAGTAATGTAGGGTCCGCCGTCGGCATTAAAGTGTGTCAATATAGGTAAACTTTCTAAATCTAGAGTGTCTTCTTGGTAATACTCTCCTTCCTCTAGGTATGTATCACTAATAATTTCAGGTTTTATTCTTCTATTCTTATATTCAGAATAGACTTCGAGAAATTCTTTTTCATCTTCTATCTCAAATGCCTGGGATATTTTTTTTCTGGAAGAAAGAATATTTGAAATAACAGGTATTTTATTATTTTTTACATTTTCAAATATTACTGTGGGTGCCCCCTTCTTTTCAAGCTCCATCATAATAGCAGTAATTTCATATTCTGCTGATACTTCATCCTTGATATACTTGATATCTTCTGGGAATCTATCTTTTATTCTTTCCAAAAAGAACCTTAAATCCTGTTTCATTAAATTAACACCTCCACAAATTTATTATGTATATGATATTATATTGTCAAATATTATGTAACATATTGACCAGATAAGTTCTCTGTCTTGTTTCGATATTTAATTATATGCGCTCCTAAAACTATAACAGATATTATTATGCCAAAAATATTGAGTGCAAAATGTCTGTAAAAAAGAAGTATAATTGAAAGAATAAGTAGCAACCTTTCCCATAATACTATTTTTTGTAAAATCCAGCTCTCTAAGACAAAACTAATTAGGCATACTGCTAAGAGTGCAGTAAAAATATTCCAGATTATTAAGGTTGTTTTTCCTTCAAGTAATATCTCAGGTTTATAGATAATTAAATACGGAACCAAAAATCCAGCAATCCCTAGTTTCACTGCTTGTATTCCAGTTTTTACTAAATCTGAACCAGCAATACTAACTGCAGCATATACTGCTAAGGCTACCGGTGGAGTTATATATGATACTGTAGCAAAATATAAAACAAAAAAATTGGCAGATATTGGTGAAATTCCGCTCTTTACTAATGCCGGAACTAAAAAAAGAGAAGTTAGTATATAAGCAACCGAATCTGTAACACCTGTACCCAGTATAATAGCGACAATCATACCTAATAATAATAGAATTATTAGCGAACTACCTCCTATTGCAGTTAACAAAGAGGTGATCTTGGTTACTAACCCGGTAGTTATGGCCATTCCCGAAATCATACCTGCCATGGCTAAAGGTGGAGTGATAGAAACGGCCATATCTAAGCCTTTTTCAAATCCTTCTATAATCTGTTTAAAACTTAACCTAGTACCCTTCTTTAAAAAAGGAGCAACGATGGTAACAACAATTCCCCAAAATGCACATAAGTTAGGACTTAGCCTTACTACCACTAAAAGATATACCAGCACTACTAAGCCTAGAAGTAGATGTCCCTTCTTTTTAATAAGTTGAAAAAGATTCTTTTCTTTCCTCTCGCTCATATTATCATTTTCTTCTAAAAGATCAATCTCTTTTAATTTACCTTTTAATCTTAATTTTACTCCTTGAATATGGACCATAAGTAGAAGAGCAGTATAATATAGAATAGCGGGAACAATAGCTTTGTAAACAATGGTTAAATATGAAACTCCCATAAATTCAGCCATAATAAAGGCTACTGACCCCATTATCGGAGGCATAATTACCCCACCTGTTGAGGCAGTGGATTCAATTGCAGCTGCATAATCCTTACTATACCCCATTTTTATCATTAATGGTATAGTAATAGATCCTGTTGCCATGACATTTGCCGTGGCACTTCCCGAGACACTACCAAATAGAGCACTGCCTATAACAGCAATTTTTGCCGGAGCATCTTTAGCTTTACCAACTATTAGCTGTGCAATTTGGAAAACAACATCAGCAGCACCCGTTATTATTAATAAAGCACCGAATAGCATAAAAAGATAAATGTATTTTGCAGTTATACCGATAGGAACTCCAAAAATACCTTCATAGCTGTTGTAAAGGTAGTATATTAGATAATTATAATCTACCCCTGCATGGGCAAAGCCGCGGGGGAAAAGATGTCCAAAAAGGGTATATGCAATTACAAGAGAGGTGACAACTGGTAAAACTAATCCGCTGGTTCTTCTTCCTAATTCAAAAATCATCAATATAAGTATTGTACCAAAGATTATCTGCATTGTTGTAGGCATTGCTGGGCGTCTTAAAATTGCATCATGATAATAAATTTGATAAACGATTGCTGAAATTGCAAGGAAAGTTAAGGTTGTGTTAATAAATATTGAAAAAAAAGTAAGTTTATCTTTTTTAGGATAAAGGAAAAATCCGACAATAAAGACAAACAAAGTATAGTAACTTCTTTGCAATAAAGGAGGTAGCATTCCGGAATAACCGGTATACATATGAAATGCACCCATAGCGATTGCAGTTAATGAAAGAATTATCTTACCAAATTTAATCTTTTTATTCATTTTATTAAAATATTAAATCTCCTTCCTTTTTCTCATAATTAATACTTGAATAAGCCTGCAAATTACTTAAAAGTAATACAATACCCTCTGAACAGCCAGACATCTAATTTTAAACAGAAATTGAAATTAATGAGGAAAATACCCAGGCATTTTCCTCATTAATTTACACTTAGAAGAAAACTACCTTTAATGTATTTTTGATTTTCGATGAACTAACCTGTTAAGAAAATGGTTAAATAATTTTGAATTTTTTAAATATATTTTAGGCAAATTCATTTTATTATAAAAATAAATAAACTATTATAGATTCAGTTTTTTATTCCTTCAAAGGCTCTATAGATAGTTGTAAGTTCAACTATTATAAGTTAAAATCTTACTTGTAATTTATTAAAAAATAGCTATATAATAAACAGTCATGATAAAACATAAATACATATAAAAATCAATTGTGTTGATTTGCTTGAATATAGAAAATTAATATATTAAACTGTCTATATGCAAGCAAATCAACGATAACCAGTATATATTTACTTCATTACACCTTTTTCTTTAAAGAATTTTATTGCTCCATCATGGAATGGAATTACGTTTTGTGCACTAGCACTGTCTAGAGACATTTCGCCTAAAGTACGATTAATTGTAATTCCTTCTTCATGGTGATCAAAAATAGTCTTTAAAATATTGTAAACTATCTCTTCATCCATGACATTATTATCTACCGCCATTATGCTAAGCAATCCAGGTATCTTTATATCTTCTTTTAAAGTTGAGTATGCACCAGCTGGCAGAATCGAGGGAACATAGGAATCGTCTATTTCATGCAGCTTATCAAGTAATTCATCAGAAAATTCAACAAAAACAGCATCGTGTATACTGAGAAGGTCTTCGACAACAGCTGATCCTCTATCAAATCCATCTACTGCAACATGGATTCTCTTATCAATAAGAGCATCACTTCTATCTGCTCTATCAAATGCTCTTATTTCTACATCCTTTTCAGTTAAACCTGCTGCTTGAAGGAGATGTTTAACTTCAACTTCAACAGCTGATCCCGGAGGTCCTGAACCAATTATCTTTCCTCTGAGGTCTTCAATTTTTTCTACTCCGGAGCCTGGATAGGTTAAGACTGTTATATAAGTAGTTTTAGTATTGAAAATGTTTCTAAGATCTTTGTATGGATTGTCCTTAAAAACTTCAAGATCCCCGGTATATGCTAACCGGACGGTTTGAGGTTCACCCATTGCCATTTGAATTCTATTCTGCTTAAGGAGTACTAGATTCTCAATTGTGCCTGCTGTGGCAGATGCTGAGGATATAATACCAGGCAAATATTTCTCTAGTATCAAAGCTATTGTTCCTCCAAATGGATACCATGTACCGCCTATTCCTGATGTTCCGATCCTGATAAATCTGGTATCCTGTCCCTGAGCAAATACAGAGCTACCAATACCACTAAAGCTAATAAATATTGCCAGAACAAGAATCCACAATAAGCCTGATGAAATGATATTATGGTTATTCATTTTTCTAACAACTTTCACGATACTACCCCCTTTTTTACATTTTAATCTGTTTACTTAATTTTACTATTTTTTATAAATAAAACATCTGCTACTTATTCTGTTTCCGATAATCATCTCCTTTCATTTCTAAATTATACTAATTTAATGAAGGAATGAATATGAGTATCATAGATTAGAAATTAGTATAGTGAACTTGTTATCAATACAATCTTTATTAATTGTCATTCTCTCCAGTAATTTGTTTTCTCTATATTATTGTAAGGTATCTTAATATCCATGTATTAATGATAAGAAAATATGATTTTATTTGTCATATATGAAAAAGATAGCTGTCATTATGAAGGTTATTGAAAACTTAGTATGATTATTTTCAATTATTACATATAGGTCTTTCAGGTTTTTAAAACAATACAATTGAAAATAATTTTTTATTGAGAGTTGCGTTGAATAGCTAAACGACCAGACTTCGATTGTTAAAGAACAAATGAATTCTATTATGTTTAGATATTACAATAAAAAAGAGGGAGCAATGCACTACTAAAATGAATGCTGCTCCCTTTAGACTAATTTACCTCTGAGCAGAAACATTATTCTGTTACTTATTTGGTATATGATTCTTTTATTTATAATGATTTTATCATAATCATATACTCTTGTAAAGAAATTGTTTTCGCTCAAAAGTAATTCATCTACAATATATTAGAATTTCTATTTATCAAATATCCATTAATTTGTTATGATATTCTACTGGTATTAGAACATTTATTGTTACCTTGAATGTGGAAGAAGTTGTACAATATAAGGCAGAAATATAGTATCTCCATTCATATTGGTATCCTTAATATAATCTTTTCAAATATAAGGCTTGTAAAGTAAATTCTCTTGAGGAAATCATATTAATTATAGACTAAGGAAGGGTTTCTTTTCTGAGTTTCTTTAGAAAAATGATTACATCCACCTGAGGTATTATTAGCATAGAGATATTTCGTGTTATCGCAACATACTAAATTAATCTATGCATGGTAGGAGGTTATGTGCACTCGGGGACTTGCAACATTCTGATAAGTTCTAACTATAGTAAAGTAATAATCCTATATATATATATTTGGCATTAATTGGAAAATTATTGCTATCTAACTTAGGAATTACAAACTCATCAGTAACAATATTTTTCGTTGAAACCACGACAAGCTTTTCCAATTTTTCACTTTCATCGTATCTTAGTATATCATCATACCAGTTTTATTAATCTAGCCCTTGGAATAATCTTTCTTTTACTACAACTAAAATTATTTTCAACAATATATCCTCTTCTAAAGGGCTACATAATCAAAAATATTTAATTATCTATTATTTTCTTATAACTAACGGTTTCTTGCCACAAGTTTATAATATCATCATAGAAATGTATACAATAATATCTTTTTTTGTTCAAGTGTTCGGTGCAATTTTTAAACCATTATATCAGGTAAAAACAATAAAAATGTTTTCTGCTCCTAAAGATTTTGTGCCTTCAACCTTTTTCAAATGGCATTTCCTGGTTATGCTAGTACAGGTTTAACAATTATATTTTGCGATATAAACCACCGCTTAAGTATGATTACCTGAAGAAGGAAAAATAATTTTTTACCCTTTTTCATTATTTATTAAACATAGTGTTTTGTTAAAATTTCTTATTAATTTGGAAGAACCCCTAATTTATAAGAGTTTCCGTTTCAAGTAACTTACTATTAACCAGACCAACCACTCGTTCGCTTCTCACAAGTCAGATATGTTGCATACTTGACTATATGTTTTTGTAGATATATTTGGAATTTTATCATTGTAATAAGGCTCAGTTATCTTCCATTACTGTTTTCCCTGCAATACGTCCAAATGCAATACATTCTGACAAGTTTCCTCCGGCTTGATATGCAAATTGAAAAACTGAGCATATTTCTCCAACGGCATACAGTCTTTTTATTGGATTCCCTTCCCAATCCAATACTCTTCTTTCAGGATCAGCCATAAGCCCACCCTTAGTATTTGGACCTCCCGCATACAGAGGTAAAGCATAATAAGGTGGTTTTTCTATGGGTCCCAAAGTTGATTCATCTCTCCCAAACTCAACATCCTTCCCATTCTTACAGAAATTATTAAATGTATTTATCGTATCTGACAATATTCCTGGATTCATTAATCTCCTATTTTCATTATGTTTCTTTATTTGTATTGCCAGCCCTCTTATACTATTGGATTTTAAAATCCAACCTCTTTTAATAGCGTCCATATTGTCATATGACCAAGGAACATTTAGGATTCTTGTTAGTCGAAGACGAACAAGGGGGGCCCTCATTCTTAAGTTTTCATCAAATATAAGCCATGAAGGTATCCTTGGATAATTTAAATTGATTGAATCAAAAGCTACGGCTTCCTTATAAAAATGGTATCTGCTTGGGTTTTGCGTAACCCTTCTCTCATTAGCATATCTTTTTCCATAATTATCTACAATTATCTCATTTGGTTTACCAATTACTGGCGTTTCGAGGCCTATTTTTAAACCATATTTTCTTAATGGAACAGCTGTAATTAATCTAGCAGATGCTTTACTAATCATCGAAAGGCCAGCGCCTGCTTTTAGTGCCATTGCGATACCATCTCCCGTGTTCTCAGTAGAACCATAAAAAGCCCATCCATCTATTCCTGGTCCTTCTAGAAAACTTTTTCTCATTTCTTTGTTATATTCATAGCCACCTGACGCCAGAATTACACCTTTTTTACATTTATAAGATATCTCTTTATTTTCACTTCTTGCTCTTACACCAATAATTTCTCTATTGTCATTGAAAAGTAAATCAATTGCTTTTGTATTATAGTGTATCTCAATATTTCTTTTTTTTATCCCTTCAAGAATACATAGATGGAATGCTTCTCCTTGTTCCTGTTGTAACTTGGGTAAATCAATTGCATTATAAATATTATTATACTCTTTTGATATTTTTCCACTATACGTACTGGTACAGCACTTAATTTCTGCTTTTTTTGCTCCAGGAAAGTTTTCAAAAGCTGCATCCCCAGAACAAACAACAGTAAATTTTGGATCTAGGTTTTGCATAAAGTTAATATTAGATGAAGCATATTTAATCCACAGCTCAGCCAACTTTTTGGAATAAAAGGATGGCTGCTCTCCCTCAAAATTCCAAGGAATGTTTCCTCCACTGAACATTGCCTCAGCATATTGTATTAGCGCATCATGCTCTTCTGAAAGTTTAGGGGTAAGGAAACCACCCCCTGATAACCTTGTATTAGAATAATGATTTGTATTTGACTGTTTTTCCAAAATTATTACCTTAGCTCCGTAACTGTGTGCTTCGATCGCAGCACAGGCACCTGCCCCACCTAAACCAATAATAATCACATCGGCTTCATGAGCAAAAGCATTGTCTTTCATTTTTTATAATCCTCGGTATTAATAAAAATAAATTATAAAATGTATCAATTTAAAATATTTATTTCGCTGCCAACTTAATAAAAACTAGTTATTTGAACTATCTAAACAATCAATTTATTCAATAAAATATTTTCGGAGATGATTAATAATACTATTTATGTAATGGTAT
>JAXGTM010000037.1:0-14830 GCA_040774925.1 Atribacterota bacterium
CTTTTCAGCTAAAGCCATTCGGTTATAGACAATATCTGGAGAATAAGGAGGAGGTGAAGAGATGGGCATCTCCAGTATTGTTGTCACCCCACCAAGCGCTGCTTCTTCTGTACCGGAGAGGAAAGTTTCCCTATATTCATTTCCTGGAACTCTTAAGTGGACATGGGGATCAATTGTTCCTGGTAAAACCAATTTATCTTGAGCATCAATTACTTCTTCAGCCTGCAGTTCTTCAGTGCTAATAGTGGCAATTATGCCATCTTTTATACCGATATTACAACTAATCAAACGATGGTCAATATATGTATTATTTGAACGAACTACTAAATCATATTTCTCCATACTTTGGCCCTTTCCCTTTAAAACACAAAAATTTAAAACTTTTCCTGTTAAATATTTTAAAATATATTTTATTATCTAACCTTGCTTATTCTTGTTTGTAAATAGTTTTTCATTAAGAAATATTAAATTTGTTGTATTATAGGCATTATTTTTCAATTAGTTTATTTTTCAGTGATAATAGTTCAGCAATTCCATTAAGTCCCAATTTTTGCAATCCACTTCTTGTTTGAAGGCCGGTCTGTTCATCCCATTCCCAGAAGCGGTAATACTCGTCAAGCATCTCATTATATAAACTCAAATCAATCTTAGAACCTTTATATGGACCGGTCATTACCTCTTCCTGGATGAACCTTAATGGTGGTAAATCATCTTGCCGAGATAGATCTGTGTGAAGTGAGTTAAATGCTTTTTCTAAGTTTCTTCCAATTGGAGCAAAATATTCCATTAGGTCTTTTTCCCTTAGATCTAACCCTATTCCGGCATTTATTAAATCTATAAAATCAGAAATATCCATAAAATTTGCTCCAGACCATGTTCCAACATAATTGCATATTCCGAGATTATCTTCAATTTCTTTAGTTTTCCCCTGCCAGTAAACCCCATAAGCCTGATTATGATAGTCAATTACATTAAATCTCCCGGTACGAGGTTTAGGGCCATATCTCAGATTACCCATGGTTGCACCCCTTAGATGACGACCAGCAACTGGTGAAGTGCTGACAGCCAACGCCCATGCTTTAGGAACTCTAAAAGGTTCTATAGATGGCTGCCCTTTTACATATACTGCATAATCTATTGCCTCTTTTCCAAACTTCCTGGCCGCTTCAATGGGGCCTTCAGCAAGTATATCTCCTATACCTTCACGATAAGCTAATTTTTTAAGCATCTCTAAAAATGATTTTCCATTTCCCCAGTTCAAATTCAACCCACCAGTATCTTTAGTAGAAATAATCCCTTTTTCAAATAATTCAAAAGCCCAGGAAATAACCGAAGATGCATAATCACCATCTAAACCTAATTTATTTGTCAAAATCCAGGATTCTACTACTATGTCCGGATCAGAAACATCAACTCTACATGCATGTCCCATAATAGTATTTATCCAGAATCCTTCTCCAGTTGTTCCTTTGAACTCTCCAGAATTGATTTCTAAAAAAGGCATACAGCCTGTTGGGCATTGATAACAAGCTCTGACTCTATTGACCATACTAGGGATTCCATTTTGTGTGTTCATCAGCTTAATTCTTTTTTCATATTCCCACTGATCATCCTGTCCATTTCTGGCAACAATATTAGTATTCCATCCCTCCCATTCAGGATCAGCATAAAAATTTAATGGTGCTTTTCTCATTAAAACTGTACTTTTCTGACTCAAACATTTTTGGTTGAGATTAGAAATAATATCCATAAATTTTTCTGGATCAGCCACATCTATTTTTCCATGACCACGTACAACTATTGCTTTAAGGTTTTTGTCTCCCATGACACATCCAACACCAGAGCCACCAGCAGCTTTCGCAGTATCTACCATAATGGCAGAACCTTTTACTCTATTCTCTCCTGCCGGTCCAATACAGGCAATTTTAATATTTTTATCTCCAATCTCTTTTTTAAGAAAGTTTTCCGTTTCAAAAGTATCTTTCCCCCATATACTTCTAGCATCTCTAATCTGGATTTCATTATCATTAATATAGATATAAGCAGGATTCTTTGCCTTTCCCGAAATAATTAAGTTATCATAACCGGCATATTTTAATTCTGCTCCCCAAAACCCCCCAACATTTGCTGAACCTTTCCCTCCATTAAAAACATTAATGGTAGAAATATCAACTCTACATGCGCCGGGAGCCATAGTACCTACCAGGCTCCCGGCAGCAAAACAGAGTAGATTATCTAGATCATCCCACTGAGTATTAGTATCAATCTTTTCCAGCATTATTAAAGAATTTATCCCTCTTCCTCCAAGTGTCTTTAAAAAATACTCTTCAGTATTTTCAGTCCATATTTTAGTTGTTGAGAGGTCAATCCATAATATCTTCCCAGCTAAACAACCTTTAATATCTTTTTTTTCACTCATAGCTGTTCTCTTTTATATTTTGCTAGATATGCTCAGGGCTCCGTATGTACAGTATTTAACACATAAGGGAATTTCTTTTCCACCACACAAATCACAGTTAGAGTCTATTTTCCACTCTGTTTTTCCACTAACAGGATTACGAAATACCTCTATACTACTTTTAGCTGGCCAAAAAGAACCTGTTAGATGGTATGAGCAAGCTAACTGACAGGATTTACAGTAGTAACAGAGGTTTTCATTTCTTTTAATTTTCAATCTAATACCCTTCAATACATTGAAAAATAAAATAATCAATGTTTATTTTTCAAGAAGTTCTTTCCCTGCAATACCAGCCTTTGTCATTTCGTACGGGTCCAAAATCTTGTTGAGTTTATTCTCATCCAACATTTTGTGTTCTAAAACAACTTCTCTTACACTCTTGTCACCTAAAAATGCTTCTCTTGCTACCAGACAAGTTTTTTCGTAACTAAGATGTGGATTTAGTGCAGTTAAAATACCTATACTATTTTCTACAAAGTCTTTACATCTTTCTTCATTTGCTATTATACCGTCAATGCATTTTTCTCTGAGCATGTTTTGTGCGTTAGTCATTATATCAAAAGTCTGCATCAGGTTGTATGCTAGAACAGGCTCCATTACATTCAGTTCTAACTGTCCAGCTTCTGCAGCTAGATTAATAGTGACATCGTTACCTATAACCTGGAATACTACCTGATTAGTTGCTTCAAGGATAACAGGATTAACTTTTCCTGGCATAATTGAAGAACCAGGCTGTACTTCAGGTAATCTTATTTCAAATAAACCAGCTCGTGGGCCAGAAGCCATCAACCTTAAGTCATTACATATTTTTGATAAAACTACTGCCCATGCTTTTATTGCTGATGATACCTCAACATAGGCATCTGTATTTTGGGTTGCATCAACCAGGTCTTCTGCAATTACCAGTTCAAAACCGGAGATTTCTCTTAGCCTTTTTTCAACTATTTTAATATATTCCGGCTCAGCATTGAGACATGTTCCTACAGCAGTAGCTCCCATGTTTATTTCTTTCAAAGCCTCAATTGCATTTGCAATCCTCTCTTTAGATCTTTTAGCGGCATTTGCATGAGCCATAAACTCCTGTCCAAGTCTTATTGGTACTGCATCCTGTAAATGAGTTCTACCCATTTTCAGTACATGGTCGAATTCCTCAGCCTTTTTTCTAAATGATTTCTCTAATTTGTCTGTTGCATCGAGTAACCCTTTTGACTTGATTAAAAGAGCAATTTTAATAGCGGTAGGAACTGCATCATTCGTAGATTGAGCCATATTTACATGAGTTAAAGATGAAATAACACTACTATCTCCCTTTTCCCCTTCTCCATATAATTCTATAGCTCTATTAGCTATTACTTCATTAGCATTCATATTGTTTGAAGTTCCTGCTCCACCTTGAATTGGGTCTAAAACAAATTCATTGTCCAGTTTTCCATCAATAACTTCCTGTGCAGCCTCGATAATAGCTTTTGCCCTTTTTTCATCGAGTAACCCTATCTCCATATTAGCTTGGGCAGCAGCCTTTTTAACTATTCCCAGTGCTTTAATAAAGTCTTTATCTATCCTGTAACCAGTTAAGTTGAAGTTTTCTACAGCCCTTAAAGTCTGTATTCCATAATATACTTCATCAAGTACTTCTCTCTTACCAAGTAAATCCTGTTCAATTCTGTATTTTGCCATTTAATTTTCTCCTTTATTTTTATTTTTTAATTTGTCTAAATTGAATACATCATATTTTTTAAAATTATTAAAAAGATTTGAATATCTATTCTCAACTCTCTCTAATTGCCTGAATTCACATTACAGCTTCTTTTTCCATCGATCCTGCAAGGAAATATATTGGGAAGAAAGTTAGTCCTATAAACCCACTCTCAAAGATAACTAAATAAGCTACCATTTATTACCTACTCTTCATCAACCATAGAAACAGTAGTAAAGGTTAGGATCTAAACTTTTTGTCAAAATCCAGGTAAAAAGGTTGCCTGATAATCATAAGACTATGTCAGAATCTATCAGTTCATTCGCTAGTACAGTCTAGTCTTTATTTTTTAAAGCGATTACTTATATTCTATTTAAATAAGGTTAAAGCTATAAAATAATAATTAATATTTTCTAATTGACATTCTTATATTTTTTCTATTTAAAACAGGTGGTAAATAATTATTTTTTACTATTCATTTTATAGAATGGTATTAAATCCCCTGTAAAATATTTATTGTGTAGGTTCTGACAATATGATTTTATTTGTTGAAGGTGTTCGGCATATTCAATTTGATTTAGACTATTACCTTTTTTAACTTGTGTTTTAACCTCTTCATAGATTGAATCTATATCTATATTGCAAAACTTTCTATCTTCAACTACAAATTTGCCATTTACCATCACCGAATGGACGTCCGAACCCTTTGCACGATGAATAATAGTATCCATGATATTCCAACAGGGATTTACCCATGGGTCTTCTAAGATACGGTTTAAATCTAACAAGAGAATATCTGCTTTCATTCCAATTTTAAGTGAACCGATTAAACCGTTAAAATTACATACTCTTGCAGCATTAAGTGTAGCCATTTTGAAAACATCGTAGGAACTGAGAGGTTCTGATGAGGTTAAGTCAGAACCAACCACTCTATGAAGATAGTAAATCATTCTCATTTCCATAAATGGATCTTCATCATCGTTGATTCCTTTATCATCAATACCCAATGCCACATTTACTCCTGCCTTTTGTAAAAAGTAGACAGGAGCAATACCGTTTCTTACTGCCAGATTACAGCTGGCGTGATGGGTAATAGAGCTATTCTTATCTGCTAATAATTCAATATCTTCTGCATTTATAAATACTGCATGTCCTAAAACTAATAAATCATCAACCAAGCCTAAATCTTTTAAATGAAATAGCAAGGATTTTCCATATTTCGTTTCACCATGATTCTTTTGGATTAGGGTCTGCAAAGTATGTATATGAATCGGAATTCTTCCCATTTTGGTTGATTCTTCTTTGATCTTTATTAGAAACTTTTCAGTGCACCCTTGAACCCATAAAGGACCAAAAATAATTTTCCTGTTTTCATTATTAAATAAATTAAACAATTCATGGAAATGTTCAAAATACTGTTTATGTATAAGCTCTTTATTTTTAAATATGAATGGTTTAAAATATTTTTTTTGGTTGGGAGGTAGGCTTCTATATAACTCTTCATCATCATATGTTAGCATATTCAAATCTCTCACTCCACTTGAATAGGCTACTCTGATTCCTACCTTTTCATATCCGTTCAAGATTTTCCTGACATTATTAGTATCCATTTCATTTCCGGATTGGTTATGATGCAGGGTAGTGCAGCCATTGCGCAAATGTCGTATGGCACATAAGATTGCATTTAATTCATAATCAAGCATAGTACCTTTTGGCTTATCAATTAAGAAATTCTCCAGATAATCATATGGAACTCCTTGTTGAAAGGGTGATAGTCCTGCCCCATGGCTATGAGCATTTATTAAGCCAGGCATTACTAATTGCTTATCGTTGCCTTTAACTATTGCTTCTGGATATTTTTCTTTTAAAACATGGTAATTTCCAATATCCTTAATTATATCATCAGATACATATAGGGCAGTATTCGTTAAAACTCCATTTGCATCTATAGCTGGATCAGAAATAACATACCTACCTTTGATTATGTATCCCATTAGTCCTCCTTAAAACTACAATTTTTCAATTAAAAGAACAATACTATTAATAGCTTGAATATTATTCCCCAATCTTTAAAGATGATTACTGTGGGTTTTGTAAATAATTTTCTTTCAATAAACTCCACAATAATCTTTTTGTTATCTTCTCTTGCAAGAAACTAAAGCTTTTGTTTCTGAAGATTTATTACATTATTTGAGTCAGGATAAAGAGGCTGTAATTTTTCGAAACCACAGCCTCTTCTTGACCTAATTACAATATATTAATACCTATTATCTTTCTTTCCAGGCAGGTGCAGGGTATAATGGAGCACTTTCCTGTGATTCCACTGGGTATACTACCTTTACTTCTTCATTCTGAATCTGGATTACCGGGTGTAACCACTGAACGTTTTCACCCTTTTCATTAAATTCTACTGGCGAGAAGCAAGCTGTTTCAATTATATCGAAACCAATTAAAGCATCTCTTACTGCTTCAGTTTCAATAGTGCCTGCTTTTTCGATAGCCATCTGTATAATACTAACTGTTGCGCTGGCAGCTGCAGTTTGATAATTGGCTACAAAACCTTCTCCTAAAATATCTCTACAAGCCTGTAAGTAATCTTCAGTAGTACCAAATATGTGATCTTCAGTTTTCATTGCAGGTACCCACCATTCGCCCTCTACTGCATAATTTCCATCAGCTCCAATTTCTTTAATGAAAGCCGGTACAAATACTCCTACTGCACTGGCAAATAGTTTAGGAGTATAGTCTAATTCCTTACATTGTCTCAAAATCATTAAGGCATCTGCAGTATAACCTCCACCAGCAAGGACATCGGGGTTTAAAGCTTTAACTTTGGTAAGCAAAGCAGAAAGATCTGTGGAGCCAGGAGGATATTTTTCAAACATCACTACATCAAACCCAAGCTCTTTACAGATATCATTAAAACCAGTAGCAACATCCAGAGGGAAAAGGTCATTAGCTACAACAATAGCTACGGTTTTGGGTTTGGGATCTAGCTCTTCATTCATCATATATGCTATAGGAGCCATTACTAATGATGCTGGAGGTAAAACGGAGAAAACATATTTATAGCCCCTATTATAGATATTTGCAGCATTTGCAGTAGAAGCAATTGTTATAACTCCATATTTTTCACCGATAGCTGTTGTTGCAAAAGTAATAGAGCTGGAATAGGGTCCTGCTAAAAAGTTAACCTTGTCCTCTGTAATCAATTTTTCTGTCAATCTTGCAGAACGGACCGGATCACTCTCGTCGTCGTAATAAATAACCTCAACACCATAGGTTTTACCATCAGCTTTAATACCACCATGTGCATTGACCCATTTTTCCCATACTTCATACCCCTGCTTAACCATTTGGCCTTCATAGGCAGTTTTACCAGTCAAAGACACGGATGCACCAATTTTAATAATATCATCAAACTGCTGGGCAAATGAAATCCCAACAACTGAAAACACAATTATGCTTACTATCAATACTACTGATATTTTTTTAATCATATTATTTTTTTCCCCCTTTTATTCTCATTTTATTATTTGCAATAGAATTAATAATTTATTTATGTATTACCTCACCTCCCTGCATACAAATTCATTGCTCCCGATATAGTAGCAAAACATATTTGCAATAAAATTGTACGAAATATTGTAAGGACTGATTAAGCGATTCCCAGATAAGCATTCTTTATATGCTTATTTTTAGCTAATTTTTCACTACTATCTTGCATAACTGAGTGTCCACTCTCTAAAACATAGCCACGATCTGCTACATCTAAGGCTACCTGTACATCCTGTTCTACTATAAGTATAGTAATCCCCTCTTCATCTCTTAACTTAGCGATTGTTTCGATTAAATCATCTACAATAACCGGTGCCAGACCTAGTGACAACTCATCAATTATAAGAAGTTTGGGTTTAGACATAAGTGCACGTCCAATGGCACACATTTGCTGTTCCCCTCCAGAAAGATTTCCAGCAAATTTCTTCCTATAACCTTTTAAAGGTTTAAAAAGAGTATAGACAAAATCAAGATCTGCCATAATTTCTTTTTTACTATATTTTCTTTGAAATGCTCCCATAAGTAGGTTATCCTCTACAGTAAGGCCAAAAAAGAGATGTCTTCCTTCCGGAGCAAATCCTATTCCTCTCTTAATACGCTCCGGTGCAGGTAAGTGGGTAATATCTTCATTAAAATACTTCATTTCTCCTTTAAAGGGAGAAACAATTCCTACAATATTCTTAAGCAAGGTACTCTTTCCAGCACCATTAGCTCCAATGATGCAAACGATTTCTTTTTTTCTTAATTCTAAATTAATATCCCATAGAACTTGAATTGCTCCATAACCGGAATTTAAATTATTTATTTCTAATAAATGGTCACTTTTCATTAGCTGTTTATAACCTCCTTAGCATATTTTTTGCCTAGGTAAGCCTCAATAACAGCAGGGTTGTCACATACTTCTGTTGGTGTGCCTTCACAAATCTTTTGTCCATGGTGCAGCACAATTATCCTGTCAGAAATTCCCATTACTGCCTTCATTATATGCTCAATATAGACAATTGTTAATTGCTTCTTTGTTCTAATATCCTTAACTAACTCCATTGATTCTTCTACTTCAGAAGGATTAAGTCCTGCCA
The DNA here is from genome assembly GCA_040774925.1 of Atribacterota bacterium. GTDB lineage: Bacteria > Atribacterota > Phoenicimicrobiia > Phoenicimicrobiales > Stramentimicrobiaceae > Stramentimicrobium. The sequence goes on from JAXGTM010000037.1 coordinate 8,792, forward strand.
TAACTTCATCTAAGAAAATTACTTCTGGATCCATTGCTAAAACTCTCGCAAATTCCATCCTTTTTAAATCTGGAAGTGTGATATCACTCACTTTATAATTTTTCTTTTTTTCTAATCCCACTAATTCCATAATTTCGTGAGCATTTTTTTTAGCATTATTTAAATCATTTCGTCTTTCACTACGTCCATAAAGGGAGCCGACAAGTACATTCTCTTCAACAGTCATCCCCTGTAAAGGTTTTACTACCTGGTAAGTCCTTGTTAAACCGATACGTGCTATTTGAAATGGTTGCAACTTACTAATATTGGAACCTTTGAAAAAAACTTCTCCTCCAGTTTTTTTTAGGTCACCAGTAACTAAATTAGTTATGGTTGTTTTACCGGCACCATTTGGTCCAATTAATCCAAGAATTTCTCCCTTTTTTGCTTGAAAGGAGACTTTATCCACAGCCCTTAATGCGCCAAAATGCTTGCTTATTGACCTGACATCAAGAATAACATCATTATCAGACATTGGTTGCCTCCGTTTTTTTATTTAATCCGATCCTTCTATTATCCAACTTATCGGTAATAGTACCAACAAGCCCTCTGGGAACAAAGAACACTATTATTATAGTAGCAATACCTAAAGCAGCTAGGTGATATTGCATAAAGCCACTCCATGCGATTTCTGAAACAGTTTCAACAATAAAAGCACCAAAAACAGGTCCTAGTATAGTGCCCGCTCCACCTATAAGCATCATTATTATGGAATTTGTGATAAACATCAGGTCAAAAACTTCATCCGGGGCTATAAAAGACATCCAGTAACCATATAATCCCCCAGCAATGCTGGTGAACATGGCTGCAATAGCCCAGGTAGAAACTTTTGTAAAAGTTGTATTTATTCCCATCGAATTAGCAGCATCTTCATTTGCTTTAATACTTCTTATACCATAACCAAACTTTGAATTTACAATCACATTCATCACAAGTGATGTGATTACCATCAATGCTAACATTGCAAGATAAAAATATTTATAGACTACCTCTGGTGAAGCCATAATAATGGGAAAAGTTGTTCCCCTGGCTCCACCTGTAATATCGGTGGCATTTTGAACAACAGTCATAATCGCACCGTTCATTCCAATGGTAGCAATTGCAAAATAATGTCCTCTTAGTCTAAGAACTGGAAAACCTAAGATTATGCTTACAATAATTGCACAAAGACAGGCTAATGGGATAGCAGCAAAAACAGGTAGTCCATTTTTCATCAAAATTGCACTCATATAAGCACCAATTCCAAAAAACATTACATGCCCAAAAGGCAGATAACCCATGTAACCTGACATCAGGTTTATACATTGAGAAATAGTGGCATACATGAAAATTGCAGTAAAAATACGTGTGTAATAACCTGAAATATAATTTGGTAAAAAGACAAAGATTATAATGGCAGCAATAATCAGAATTACATTAAAATTAATTTTTCTTTCATTTTGCGCAATCACTTATCTTACACTTCCTTCCTTCAAAAAAGTATTTAAATAATACCTAACCAAAGAATTTTTTCCCTATTAAGCCGTGTGGTCTAAATAGTAATACCAAAACCATAATGAATAGCCCGATTGCTTCCTGCCAGTGAGAGCCTATAAAAGTAGTTCCCGCTGTTTCAACAAATGCAAGTAACAACCCTCCAGCGGCTGCTCCCCAGATATTTCCCAGTCCTCCCAATATGGCAATAATAAATACCCTTCCTATTATTACATCTATCACATGTGGAGAAAAACTGTAAATTGTTGCCCATAGTGTTCCGGTAACTCCTCCCAAGGCGGTACCAACAGCAAAGTTTATCAGATACATTTTTTGGTCATCGACCCCTACCGCCATTGCACCCTCTTTATCCAATGCTACTGCTTGTATCCCTTTTCCTATTTTTGTATTCATCATGAACTGATAGGTTAAGTAGATTATTATTGCGGCTATTATAAAAGTTATAAATTTTGTCAGGGGGATAAAGGCACCCAGAAATTGGAAATTTCCTCCTGCGTAACTCACTTTGATAGTACGGTAATCCGCCGACCAGATAAAAAGTATAATATTTTCTACTATTAATCTTATTGCAAAGGTAACAATAAGAGTAAATACAATACCACCTTTAACTAACGGTTGAAGTGCAAATCGGTATACAAACGCACCTAACAAAAATAATAAAGCACCGGTAAAAAACATGCTAATAAAGGGATCAATGTGAAACACATTAAATATTATTAGAGAAAGGTAAGAGCCCAATAGCACCATAGCACCATAAGATAGGTTAATAATGCCACTAATCCCCCATTGTAAAGAGAATCCAATACCCATCAATGCATATAACCCTCCCAAAAGAAGAGCATTGACGAACATCTGTAATCCCATGAAATTCCTCCTTATGTTATTAGTATTAAAATATTCGTATTTGTATTAGTATTTGTATCAAAAATGTTTATTTAATTAACCCAATAATGTCTTTGATGGATTTATAGTTTTTCTTAACCAGGTATGCTTCTAATCCTTGAGCTATATCTTGCATGATGTATGGATTACTAAAATTAGCACTGCCTATTTGAACCGCACTTGCTCCAACTAAAAACATTTCTATAGCATCTTCCCAACAGGTAATTCCACCAACACCAATGATAGGTATTTTTATTACTTTACTTGTTTCCCAAATCATATTTACAACTATTGGTCTTATAGCAGGCCCTGATAACCCACCAGTTTTGTTACCTAGTCTAGGCCTTTGATTTTCAATATCAATTGCCATTCCTACCATAGTGTTTGCTATAGTTACAATGTCAGCTCCTGCCTGTTCGGCAGCCAGTGCCATTTCAGTCATATCGGTTACATTTGGAGATAATTTGGCTATTACTACTTTTTTTGTATTTTTCTTAATGCTAAAAATTAGCTCAGCCATTACCTTTTTATTTATTCCATATTGAAGCCCATTATTCAGATTAGGACAGGATAGGTTAACCTCCAATGCCGAAATCTCTTCAATGTTGTCCAATTCGCAGGCGAGGTTGCAAAAATCATCATTACAGTCTCCAACCAAGCTAACGATAATTGTATCATTCGCTTTTTTTAATAGAGGTAATTCATTTAATACAAATTCTTCAAAACCATCAGAGGGAATACCTACAGCATTCAGCATCCCCCCGTCTGTTTCCCATATTCTTGGTCCAGGATTTCCAGCTCTTTTTCTTAAGGAAATACTTTTAGTAACAACAGCGCCTAAAGCATTTAACTGGTTTCGGTTTAAAATTGTATCTCTTATATCAAAAGTACCGGAAGCCGGCATAATGGGGTTCTTTAAGGACAATGAATTCAAATTTATTGATAAATCTACTCTATTATTCATATTATCTTTCTAATATTACCTCTTCCAAAGAAAAAACAGGCCCTTCTTTACACACTCTCCGATAGCCATGAACAGTATTAATAACACATCCTTTACAGGAACCAATACCACAGCCCATCCTTTCCTCAAGACTTATATAGGCAGAAAATAGGTATTCTTTCTGTAACTCTTTTATATGGCGTGCCAACCTTCTCGAACCACATGTATATACTATATCAATACATGTATTACTTTTTAATAGTTCTTCTAAGAAGAAGGTTACTTTGCCATCAGATCCTTGCCAATCATCATCAGTAGTAGTATAAATATGTGTAGAAATGGCTTCTAGCTCCTCCTTACCAAATAATAAAGATTTTTCCCTTGCCGAAATAAAACTATAAATATCTAAACCAATTTTTTTCGCTTCTAAAACTAATGGCATCATGGTAGCAACACCAATTCCTCGAGCAACCACTGCAATATTCTTAATTTTTGGTGGTAGCGAGAATCCATTTCCACATGGCCCAATCAATTCTACTTTATCATTCGGTATTGATTCAGATAATAGTCCAGTACCCTTTCCTATTATTTTGTAAAAAATAGTAAAAGTACCTTTTCTAGCATCAATAGTGAAAAAACTAAATGGTCTTTTCAAAAGAAGGTGTTTCATATTCCATCTGGAAAGCATAACAAATTGACCGGGTTTTGCCGCTTCCGCTATCTCGGGGGCTTCAATCGTTATTTTATAGTAGCCATCTCTAATGATTTTATTTTCTATAACTTTACCTGTTTTATAAAAGGGGATATTTACATTATTCTCCATTTATTTGCCTATCTTCTTCATTCTTCATCATTAAAATATAATTAACTATTAGTAATTATAAGGATATAATGGGCAAGCAGGTTTCAAAATCTACCTTGCTCCACCAACCAAAGATAATAATGCCATTCGTACAAACATTCCATTATGAGCCTGGCGGAAATATGCTGCTCCTTCGTAATCGTCAACATCAGTAGAAATCTCATCTACTCTTGGTAGGGGATGAAGGACTGTTATTCCTTTCTTTGCCTTACTAATAGTTTCTCTATCTATAATATAAGATCCTTTAAGTTTTTCATATTCCTGAGGATCTTTAAATCTTTCTCTTTGTACTCTGGTAACATATACAATATCACTCTTTGAAAGAGCCTCCTGAACATTGTCTGTTTCCTCTATCTCAGCTCCTCTGCTCCTAAATTCAGCAGTCAATTCTTCGGGCATTCGTAATGATTCGGGAGATACAAAGATCATTTTATTTTTATATAGTGTCATAAAATAACCAAGGGAATGGACAGTGCGCCCATATTTTAAATCACCTAAAAAGGTAACAGTATGTCCTCCCAAAGCACCTTTTTCTTTACGAATAGTATAAATATCAAGAAGAGCCTGAGTAGGATGTTCACCGCTTCCATCTCCAGCATTTATAAAAGGATGTTGTGCATTATCTGCTGCTATTTGGGCAGATCCTATCTCGGGATGTCTCATAACAATAATATCCGCATATCCATCAACAGTTCTAATTGTATCTTGCAGGGTTTCACCTTTTGCTGATGAAGAGCTGGCTGCACTAGCAGCACTAATAACTCTGGCACCCAATCTATTGGCTGCTGCTTCAAATGAAAATCTGGTTCGGGTACTTGGCTCAAAAAATATGCAGGCAACCACTTTTCCCTCTAAATCCCTTATAACTTCCTGACGTTTAATCCTCTCTTCATAATTAGCTGCAGTGTTCATGATAAGATTTAATTCCTGTGTGGAAAATTGTGCAGCACTTAGAATATCAACACCTTTTAACATAATAACATTCTCCTTTTTTATTATTTTCTATTTATTTATAATGAAAAATTGATATCAACTTTAATGTATCGAGCCAATTGATCTGGATATTTCCTTACCGGCATCGATTACAAATTTTACTAATGGGCTGTTGCTTTTTATAGGTACTTTTTGTAACAGGCCAACTACAGTAATGCTTGCTTCAATCTTAGCATCAACATTTTTTACTGGAGCCGAAACCGCCCTTATTCCTTCTTCTAATTCTTCATCACACACTGCATAACCGAGTTCTCTAATTTTTTCAAAATGTTTGATTAGCTTATCAGGCTCAGTAATAGTGTTGGGAGTATATCTCTTTAATTTACTGCTTTTAACTACTCTTAATATCTCTTCGGGTGACTGGAAAGCTAAGAGTATTTTTGAAGCTGCTGCACAATGGAAAGGCATTATCTTACCAATTTCAACAAATAGATTACGCGAACCCAGTTTATATGAAGTGCTAACAGAATCGATACAAACTCCCCTATCGTCCTGCCAAACACTTAAGAAAGTGGTTAAACCGGTTTCAGTACTTACTTTTTTCAAAATATCTTTAGAATATTCTCGTAAATCATAGGAGTTATAAAATGAATTACAATATCTAAGCACCTGAATTCCTAGACCATATTTGGAGGTTTCAAGATTTTGACTCACAAGTGAATACTTTAAAAGGGACTTTAAGATCCTGTGGACTGTGCTTTTAGGTATAGAGGTTCCGGAACTAATCTCAGAAATTCCTAATTTTTTGTCGGTATCACTAAGATAATTAAGTATTTGAATGGTTTTTTCAACCGAGGTCATAAAACGTATATTCTCCTAAGATTCC
>JAXGTM010000038.1:0-14821 GCA_040774925.1 Atribacterota bacterium
ATCTCCCTTGCCTCCTCACTATTTGGAAAGATCTGTTCTTCCAATATAGAGGAGATTGTCCTATAATAAAAATTATTTCATTTAGATTTTTATATGAGGCATCGATACTATTTCATATATATTTTTGATGAGGCAATTCGGATAATTGACATAAACCTATTAATATAGTATTATATACTATAACAACATACTAAATATGGTGTTAAAACCGTGACCAGAAGTCACGGTTTAATTTTGTCTGATTAATTTTGGAGCAGATGAAGTATGAATCAAAACAAGCCTATTGATGAAGAACAGTATACAGCACAAAAGATTCAGGTGCTAAAAGGATTAGAAGCCGTCAGGAAAAGACCGAGCATGTATATTGGCAGTACTAGCAGTCGTGGCCTACATCACCTGATTGATGAGGTTGTTGACAACAGCATCGATGAAGCTATGGCAGGTTATTGTAATAAGATAAAAGTAATTATTCACCCTGATAATAGTGTCACTGTAATAGATGATGGTAGAGGGATACCTGTAGATATTCATAGTAGCACACAACTACCAGCTGTCACTACTGTTTTAACTAATTTACATGCCGGTGGTAAATTTGGTACTGGAAGTTATCAGGTTTCCGGTGGTTTACATGGTGTTGGAGTGTCAGTTGTTAACGCTTTATCAGTTTGGTTGGAAGTTACGGTAAATCGTGACAACAAGATATACTGGCAAAGATTTGAAAAAGGCAAACCGGTAAGTGAGTTAAAAGTAATAGGGCGAAGTAGTAAAACGGGTACGAAAATTACTTATCTTTCTGATCCTGAAATATTCGAAGATATTACTATTAATTTTGATACTGTAGCGCATAGATTAAGGGAATTAGCCTTTTTAAATGCCGGTGTAAAGATTGAATTAATTGATGAAAGAGAAAAAGATAAAGCTACAACCTTTAAATATGAAGGTGGAATTATTGAATTTGTTAAACATATTAATAAAAATAGAGATGTTCTTTTTAGTAAGCCATTATACCTGAATGGGAAAAAGGATGATGTAGAAATTGAAGTAGCAATGCAGTATAATACTGGCTATTTAGAAAATGTTCTTTCTTTTGCAAATAACATTAATACAGAAGAGGGAGGAACACACTTATCAGGTTTTAAAACAGCCCTTACAAAATCTATTAATGATTATATTAAAAATGATAGTATTCCAGATGCCAAAAAATTTGCTATAAAAGGATTAGAACAGGGTCTTTCCGGCAATGACGTAAGGGAAGGATTGGCAGCTGTAATTAGTGTTAAGCTTTTAAATCCTCAATTTGAAGGACAGACTAAAACAAAATTAGGTAACAGTGATGTACGGGGTATTGTCTTTTCAATAGTTAATGATAAATTGAATTCCTTTTTTATTGAAAATCCTGATGTCATACAAAAGATTCTAGCTAAATCAATCTCTGCATACAAGGCACGTGAAGCTGCCAGGAGAGCAAGGGAACTGGTTAGACAGAAAAATGGATTGGGCATAGGTTCTTTACCCGGAAAACTTGCTGATTGTTCAGAAAGAGATCCTATTCACCGAGAGCTTTTTCTAGTGGAAGGTGATTCAGCCGGAGGTTCTGCAAAACAGGGAAGAGACAGGAAATTTCAAGCAATTTTACCATTAAAAGGGAAAATTTTAAATGTTGAGAAAGCACGAATACATAAAATTTTGACCAATAATGAGATTAGAGCGATTATAACGGCTTCGGGATTGCAGATTGGCGATGATGATGAGATAGATCTATCTCAGCTAAGATACCATAAAATTATTGTTATGACAGATGCTGATGTTGATGGAGAACATATAAAAACATTGCTTCTAACGCTTTTTTATAGATATATGAGACCATTAATAGAGAATGGTAAGGTTTTTATTGCCAGACCTCCCCTCTATAAATTAAGTTATGGGCAGAAGAGCGATTATTTTTTTAGCGATGATGAATTACAGAAAAAGATAAAAGAGATTAAAGGAAATTACAATATCCAACGTTACAAAGGGTTAGGTGAGATGAATCCGACCCAATTATGGGAGACAACCATGAATCCAGAAACAAGGGTTTTAAAGAGGGTAGAATTGGAAGACGGACTAGAAGCCGATGAGATGTTTACTGTGCTAATGGGTGATAAAGTTGAACCAAGAAGAGAATTTATCTATAACCATAGTGCAGAAGTATTAGAGCTGGATGTTTAATAATTTTCAATAAGAACAATAATTATAATGTAGCGAAAAAATAGGATTAATCAATTATGGATAAAGATTTAGATAAAGACAATCAGGATAAAAGCACAAGGATAGGGCCAGCAGGACCACAAGAGATTCCCATTGATATTACTGAAGAGATAAAAACATCTTATTTGAACTATGCTATGAGTGTTATTATCGGTAGGGCCATACCTGATGTTCGAGATGGGTTAAAACCAGTTCATAGGCGTGTGCTTTATTCTATGTACAAACTGGGAAATACACCAGATAAGCCATATAAAAAATCGGCGAGAATTGTCGGAGATACTCTGGGTAAATATCACCCGCATGGTGATATGGCAGTGTATGATACTATTGTTAGAATGGCTCGTGATTTTTCTTACAGATATCCTATGGTAGATGGACAAGGAAATTTTGGTTCTATTGATGGTGATGGCGCAGCAGCGATGAGATATACCGAAATCAGAATGTCCCCACTTGCTCAGGAGATGTTAACAGACATAAGAAAAGATACTGTTGATTTTAGTCCTAATTTTGATAATTCTCTTGAAGAACCCACATTATTACCGGCGCCAATTCCACAATTATTAATTAATGGATCATCTGGTATAGCAGTCGGTATGGCCACCAATATTCCTCCCCATAATTTAGGAGAAGCAATTGATGCCTGTGTTATGTTAATAGATAATCCAGAAACTACCCTGGAAGAAATAATGCAAGTGTTGCCTGGACCAGATTTTCCAACTGGTGCAACAATTTATGGTGTTTCTGGAATAAAAGAGGCTTACCAAACTGGTAAGGGTATTATTACTTTAAAGGCAAAAGTTATTTCAGAGAACTCTGAGAAAAAGAATCAGAATTCACCTGTACTGGTGGTAAAAGAATTACCATATCAGGTTAATAAAGCAAATTTAGTAGAACAGATTGCAGAACTGGTACAGGACAAAAAGATTAATGAGATTACCGCTTTGAGAGATGAGTCGGACAGAAACGGAATGCGCATTGTTATAGAATTGAAAAAAAATACCAATGCCAATATCCTTCTAAATAATCTGTACAAACATACTAATTTACAAACATCTTTTGGTATAAATATGATGGCAATTGTAGATGGTAGACCTAAACAGCTCAGTTTGATTGAATCATTGAATTATTTCTTGGATCATCGTAGAACTATTGTTGAGAGACGTTCAAGATTCGATTTAAAACAGGCACAGGAAAGAGCTCATATTTTAGAGGGATTAAAAATTGCCTTAGCTAATATTGATGAAGTTATTCAGATAATTAAACAATCCAAAGATGTTGATTCTGCAAGACAGAACCTGATTGATCGATTTCAGCTCAGCGAAAAACAAGCACAATCCATTTTAGATATGCGATTACAAAGATTGACTTCCATGGAGATTATAAAACTTGAAGAAGAGTATTTAGAACTTATTAAAAAGATCGCTTATCTAAAAGAAATTCTGGAAAATGAAAAAAAATTAATGCTGACAATTAAAGATGAATTATTAGAGATGAAGAATAAATACTCTGATAATAGACTTACACAGATTGTTAAAGAGGAAAAAGAGCTTGAATTAGAAGATTTTATTGCAGAAGAGGATATAGTTATAACCTATACTAAAGATGGATATCTAAAAAGACTCCCTTTAAATACTTACAGAAAACAACGGAGAGGTGGCAGAGGGGTAATTGGAATGGGAGTTAAAGATGAAGACCTGGTTGACAATCTGTATATTACTACCAATCTACATGATATTCTTTTTTTCTCCAGCAATGGAACTGTTTACAGAAGAAGGGCATATGATATACCGGAGGGAGGAAGAACCTCCCGTGGCATTGCTGTTGTGAACTTATTGGGAACTAAAAAAGGAGAGAGGATTACCACAGTTATACCTATACGTGAAGATGAATTTGAAAATTCACGTCAGACTAATGACCGATTTTTGTACATGGCAACCAGAGAAGGAAAAGTTAAAAAAGTCCCACTGCATTCTTTTGCCAATCTGAGAAACAAAGAGATAATAGCAATCACTTTGAACGAAGGGGATGAGCTAATAAGAGTAAGGCTGGCTGGAGGAAGTGATAATGTTATGCTAACGACAAGTAAAGGGAAATCTACTTATTTTTCAGGTGAGGAGATTCGTGCTATGGGCAGAACAGCTATGGGTTGTCGGGGGATAATCCTTGCAAAAAATGATTTTCTCATAGATATCAGTCTCGTTCAGCCCGATTCTGATGAAGACCTTCTTCTTATTACAGAACTGGGTTCAGGTAAAAGAACACCAGTAAAATCATATAGACTTGCTAAGAGTAGGGGGGGAAAAGGAGTAAAATCAATAAATCCCAGTAAAGAACGGGGTAATGTGATATCGGTTAAAGTGGTTAGAGAAAGAGATGAGCTGGTCATTATAAGTCAAAAAGGTATTATTATACGTGTTCCAGTAAAAGATATTAGCCGGACTGGCAGAAATTCTATGGGTGTTAAGGTGATGAACCTGGACAAAGATGACAAAGTAGCCAGTGTTGCTAATGTATCCCATACCCAGGCAATCGAGTGATAATTTGTAGATATTAACAAAGAATATTTTCGTTACCTTACATTTTATTTAAAAATGTATAATTAAAATAAAAATAATTATAAATCTTTATTGACAAACATATATATCAATGATAAAGTAACTTAAAATTTATAGAGAGAACCAGTAATGGGAAGAGTAGGATATTTTTAAAATATTAAACATATCCGAAAACCAACCCGGAGGTTATATAACCAAACGTAGAGCTGCTTAAACTACTACTTTTTATACTGTAGTTTAAGAAATAAAGTGGAACCGCGAAAGAGGACCTTTCGTCTTTAATTTAGACGAAAGGTTTTTTTATTATAAAAACAAATTATATTAATGAGGTATTTAAAATGGATAACAAAGAAATAGGAATTGGTATTCTAGGTCTTGGAAATGTCGGTGGAGGAGCATTATCAATTTTAGAAAATAATAAAAATTTTTTAGAGAGAGAGGTTTTTCCTAAGAAGTTCAAAATAATCGGCGTGTCTGACCTAGATTCAAATCGGAACCCAGGACCAGAAAAAGAGTATTTTTTTACCAATAATGCTGAAGAGATAATAAAACACCCTGATGTAAAAATTTTAGTTGAAACAATAGGTGGAGAATATCCGGCGTATGATTTTATTAAAATGGCTTTACTGGAAGGCAAACATGTAGTGACACCTAATAAAGAAGTAATAGCCAAACACGGATATGAATTACTTGAAATAGCCCAAAAAAATAATGTTCAGCTATTATTTGAACCTTCAGTAGCCAGCGCTGTTCCAATTTTAGGTAGTATAGTCAATACTCTTACCTCCTATCCATTAGAGGAGATAAGTGGAATTTTGAATGGTACTACTAATTATATCCTCGATTTGATGTTTGAAAATAATATGGCTAAAGAAGAAGCACTGAAAAAGGCACAAGAGATGGGATACGCCGAGGCTGATCCAAGCAAAGATGTAAACGGCACAGATACATTTTATAAGATATTTATTCTGGCATCTCTAGGTTTCAGAGGTCGGCTGGACATTGAAAAAATCGATTACTCAGGCATTAATGGAGTGACAGTGGAAGATGTAAATTTAGCAAAACAACTGGATTACCGTATTAAACTACTGGCAACAGCCCGAAAAGTTGCCAGCAATGTTGAGATAAGAGTGAGGCCTGTTTTAATTAGCAAAGAACACCTCCTTTCCAATATACATGGTGCTGATAATGGCATATTTTTATTAGGGAAGAGTTATGGAAGTTTATTTTTATCAGGGCCTGGTGCCGGAGGAGCCGCCGCTGGTAGCATGATAGTCAGTGATATTGTAAAGATTATAAGATATCCCCAAGCTTTTGATTTTAATTTCTTAACTGAAGGTGCTCAGAAACTAAACATTGTATCATTAGATGAGATTGAAAACCCCTATCTTTTGAGAATAAAATTGAAAGATAACTCTGAAAACTTGAAAAACTTAAAGGATGTTCTGTTAAGAGAAGGGCTAATGGAAGAATCTGCTAAAGTAGTTGAGATTGCACTGGAAGATGAGTCCCTCATTATAGGGCTTATTACTCCCTCAATGCAGGAAACGAGAATGAGAGAAATTAATAAAAATCTTGAGCAATCAAAGTCTGTCGAAGAAATAGGCTTTTTAGAGGTTTATTAGATTAAAAAACAAAAGAACACTATGATATATTTTGTGATGAGACATAGAAAAATAATAATGTAAATTTTAAACAATTTTTAAATATTAATTCCAACAAATTTTTAAAGGAGGGGAATAATGGTTAAAGTAAGAGTTCCTGCTACAACTGCCAATTTAGGCTCGGGCTTTGACTGTTTAGGAATGGCTTTATCTCTCTATCTTGAGTTAGAGATGGAGAGAATAAAAGAAGGTTTTGAATTTAATGCTCAAGGAGAAGGTTCTGAAATTCTTTCTTCTGATAAAGATAATTTAATATATAGAGCAGCAAACTTAGTAATGGATAAAGCTAATATAAAACCAGAAGACAGAGGAATAAAGATATCTATAAAAAATGATATCCCTGTAGAAAGAGGACTGGGAAGCAGTGCCGCAGCTATTATAGGAGGTATTGTAGGAGCAGAGCAGCTTTACGATCTTAATTTAAGCAGAGAAGAGATATTGCAATTAGCTTTTGAATTAGAAGGACACCTCGATAATATAGTACCAGCACTGATCGGCGGTTTTACCATTTCTTATAGAGACCAAAAAGGGGAGATAAAGTGGGTAAAATTAGATGTGCCTTATGATCTAAAAGCCATTGTGGGGATACCATCGTTTACCCTGAGTACTGATGAGATGAGAAGCGTATTGCCAAAACAAGTCTCCTTGCAGGATGCTGTTGATAATTTGAGTAAATCTGCCTTGTTAGTAAATGCTTTACAGCAATCTAAGTGGGCTTTAATTCCTGAGGCGATGCAGGATCGTTTACATCAACCATTCAGACTCCCATTTATTAAAGGGGCTCAGAATATCTTTGCTGAAGTGCAGAAAAGCGGCATAGCGGGGGTAGCTTTGAGCGGTTCAGGGCCTACAATAATTTCATTGGTGAAAGAGGGTCTAGAAAACGAGATTATAAAGATAATGAAGAAAACATTTGCTGATGCAGATATTAAAAGCAAAGTAAAAACATTAGAGCCTGATCTGGATGGTGCGATTTTGTTAAAAGATGGGAATAAATCTCCTATAATTGTGCAAAAATACGGGGGAAGCTCGATTTCAGATATTGAAAAGATAAAAAAAGTTGCCAGTAAGATAGTGAAGCAAGCAAAGGAAGGAAAGCGACTGATAGTAGTAGTCTCTGCAATGGGTAAAACTACCGATGAGCTGATAAGTAAAGCTAATCAGATTTTAGCAAATCCGAGTGAAAGAGAGATGGATATGCTCTTATCAACCGGAGAGCAGGTATCTATTGCTTTAGTAACTATGGCTATTCAATCTTTGGGTGCAGAAGCAATCTCCTTTACTGGAGCACAGGCTGGAATAAGAACAACCAGCACTTATTCCAAGGCTAAGATAAATAGTATAAACGAGAAACGAATAAAAAAGGCATTAAATCAAGGGAAAATTGTTATTGTAGCCGGATTTCAGGGCATTGATGATGAAGGAAATATTACTACACTGGGAAGAGGGGGATCTGATACTACCGCTATTGCTCTGGCTGCAAGGATGAAAGCTGAACACTGTGAAATCTATACAGATGTCGATGGCGTTTACAACGCTGATCCCGGTTTAGTACCAGGAGCTAAGAAAATCAAAGAGATTTCTCATGATGAAATATCCGAGATGGCAATTTTAGGTGCAAAAGTATTGCATTACAGAGCAACTGATATTGCCCGAAATTATGGTGTTCCTATATTAGTTAAATCAACATTTCAAAATGGTTCAGGTACCATGATTAGAACAAGAGAGGAGATTCCTATGTTAGAAAAAGTAAATGTTAGAGCTGTCACCCATGAAGTGAATGTTGGGAAAATAGTTTTAAAAGATGTTCCAGACGTTCCGGGTGTGGCAGCAAAATTATTTAGAGCACTGGCAAAAGAAGAGATAATGGTTGATATGATTATACAGAGTGCGGAGCATGATAAAGTAAATGATATAGCTTTTACCGTAGCGAGAAATGATTTGAAAAAAGTAATGGAGATTGTACAAAAGTTTGCTGCAGATATAGGTTCCCCTGAAGTATTATCAGATGATGAAGTTGCCAAAATATCTATAGTAGGAGCCGGAATAACTTCAGACCCACAAATTGCTGCACGAATGTTTGAAGCTTTAGCCAGAAATGACATAAATATTGATATGATAAGCACTTCTGGTACAAGAATCTCCTGTTTAATACACAAGAAACACATTGAGACAGCAGTGAGAGCTGTTCACAAAGAATTCCAATTAGAGGAGGAAGATTAAGAATGAAACTTTACAATGTAGCAGTAGTAGGTGCAACCGGAGCAGTAGGCGAAGAGATGGCCAGGATATTAGAGGAGCGTAATTTTCCAGTAAAAAGCCTTTCACTTTTTGCTTCACATCGCTCAGCAGGAAAGGAATATTCGTTCAAAGGGGAAAAGATAGTAGTAAAAGAATTAAAAGATGATTCCTTTAAAGGTATAGACATTGCTTTATTTTCAGGTGGTGATGAAGTAAGCAAACATTTTGCTCCACTAGCAGTTCAGTCTGGAACAGTAGTTATAGATAATGGAAAATTTTATAGGATGGAACCAGATGTTCCGCTAATTATTCCTGAAGTTAACCCTGAGGATATTAAAAAACACAAAGGTATTATTGCTAATCCTAACTGCTCTACCACCCAGATGGTAGTGGCCTTAAAACCGATTTATGATGCTGTAGGAATAAAAAATGTTATCTGTGCTACCTATCAATCAGTTTCTGGTACTGGGAAAGAGGCGATAGAAGAGTTAAGAGAACAGTCTAAAGCCTTCTTAAATGGTGAAGAAATCGATATAAAAGTATATCCTCATCAAATAGCTTTTAATGTATTACCACAAATTGGCTCTATCGATGAGACAGGGTATTCTTCGGAAGAGATAAAAATGCATGAAGAGACCAGAAAGATATTAAACGATTATAATATAAATGTATCAGCGACTACGGTGAGGGTACCGGTTTTTCGTTCACACGCTGAAGATGTACATATTGAAACCAGAGAAGAGATAAGCATCGAAAAGGCTAGGGAATTATTAGATAGATTCCCTGGTGTAACTGTAATTGACCAGCCTTTTGAAAGCAAATACCCTCTTTCTTTAGATGCAGAAGGCAAAGATGAAGTATATGTAGGCAGAATCAGAAAAGATATTGTATTTAATCCGGGATTAGCAATGTGGGTTGTTTCAGATAATCTATTAAAAGGAGCAGCACTCAATACCGTTCAAATTGCTGAATTATTAATTAAATAAGTTATAAGAGATATAACTGGTAGAAAGTTTTATAAAAAATAATTATACCAATTGAGTCAAATACTTTTTGAGCACCAAAATATCCTGATTAATTTAATGGTATTTTGGTGCTCAAAATATTTTTGGTACTATTTGGTACTATATGATATAAAGAATTGTCTATTAATAGCAGCAATAGAAAATATTTTGTATAATATATAATATTGGAGTAAGAACAAGAAGGGAGCATTTTCTAATGCTATTCAATATGATCTTTTTTATTTTTGGCTTTATAATTGCATCATTTTTAGCAATTTTATTGTGGCGTTTATTTCTCTGTCCTCGCAATTATATAAAAGCAACAAACATATATTCTTCCATAGAACAACTCCGTTCAGTAGGAGAGTTAGTAGCATTTAAAATGGTAACAAAAGAGATAGTTACAGCATCACAACATTGGCTTGGTGATATAGGGAAAAAATATTTTCAATGGTTTGTTTCCACCAAAAAAATGGCTATGATTTTTGAATTTGATATAGATTTCCGATACAATTTACGCAGTCCAGATTTTAAAGTTGAGCAGGCTGATGATGATAGCTATCTCTTAAAAATGCCGCCATGTCTTTACCAGGTACATATTAGAGATATAAGTTTTTATGATGAACAGAATTCTAAATTCTTACCCTGGCTGTTACCCGATTTATTAAATCGTGCTTTTGGTTCCGGTTTCAGTGAAGATGACAAAAATCAATTAAAGGAAGAGGCGAAAAATCAGGCAGCGAAACTGGCTGAAGCAGTTGTTGCTAAGTTGCAGTCTGAGGTCGAAAACTCAGCTAGGCAAACTTTACTTGCATTAACCAGAAACCTGGGAGTAGAAAAGGTATATCTAGATTTTAGTCAATCCAAGATTATTCCCAGTACTGTATATACTAATGAATTGGAGGCAAATATACAAAAATCAAAAGAAAAAATAACGGAATTGATAGGTAAAAATGGGCAGCAATAACTATTTTGCATGTTCATGTGATAAGGTTCAGTATATCGATTTAAAAAAATGAATTTCAATTATTTGAAAGGGAGGAATTTAAACATGAGAATAAGTGCGAGAAATGTATTAAAAGGTATAGTTAAGTCTATTACAGAAGGTGCTGTAAATGATGAAGTAATAATCGAATTGCCAAATGGAGTGGAAATAACCTCTGTTATTACCAAATCTTCTGTTAAAAATTTGGGAGTAGAAGTAGGGAAAGAAGTTTATGCTGTAATTAAAGCCAGTAACGTTATGATAGCTGTGGATGATTAAGCTTTGTGTTACAATTGACACTATTTTTTAATTTTCTATTTTTATAATAGATTTTTTACCTTTTCTCAAAGGCAATCCTTTTCCTGTCCTGATTTCACTAGCTTTGAAGTTGTTTTCGGTTATTTGTTGCCCTAATAACCTAATCTCTATACCCTTAGTAATTGGTAGTTTACCTTTTATATTAGCCTTACTAATATCGATGTTCCATTCTTTGTTGAAATAATCTTTCAGGATGAGTAATTTAGTATCATGTTTTAATTCTACAACATGACCACTCAATAACCCTTTATCTGGATGCATCCACTGTTTTTCTCTGTTATAGGTAAAATTATGGTAAGATGGAATCTTTTGTCTTAATTGAGTATCCACAGTTTCAGTCCAGCCATATTGATAAAAGCCGATTCCCAGTAAACTGCTAATAAGTAAACTTATAAGAAATACTACCACAAATTTATATCGATAACCGGTACGAGTACGGACAAAATTATAATAAGTTATAAATAAAAATAGCATTACTAAAGCGATCCAAAAATAGGGCAAACCAACAAGAATCGCCCTGGGTAAACTCATTCCAAGATAATGATAAATATCCCAGTCCAAATCTCCTGTAGCAAACAAAATCATTCCAAAGGAAATTCCCCCTAGAACTGTGGTGATAAAAAACATTAACCAGAAAAAATAATTTTTTGTTAAGAAATACCAACGGGGCTTGAGATGAATATCTTCTTTTTTCAATTTCTCTAAAGTATTTTTGCTAATATCAACCATTTTTTCACCTGCTAATGCTTTCTAATCTTTTTGATAATATTTTCCTGGCCCTGTTTATAAGCGTACCGACAGTACCTATCGGTTTTTTTAAAATATCACTTATTTCCTGATAGTCTTTATCTTCAATAAATTTTAATAATAAAACATCTCTGTACTTCAATGGCAAAGTTCCTATGACAGATAATAAATTTTCATAGTCAATTTTTTGAATAAGAGACTCTTCCAGGTTAAAATCAGATTGTATTAATTGTTCTAGGTCATGTTCATCCCAGGAGATATTTTTAGAATGCTGTGGTTTTTTACGAAGTGTACTCATAACATGATTGTGTGTAATACGATAAATCCAGCTAGAAAATTTAAAATTTTTATTATAATCATTCAAATTCCTGTATGCTAAAATAAAAACTTCTTGTAATATATCCTGAGCATCCACTTTATTCATTCCTGAAAGTCTATAAATATATTTTAATAATGCAGATTCATATCGTTTCATTAAAAAATAATAATAATCCTGATTTTGTAAGGTTAAAGCAACTAATTGTTCATCTGTTTTTTGCTCAAAATCTAACATCATTAGATATTAATTCTTTCTTTTTGTAGCCTTTAATTTCAATAGTTACAGTAAATTATCATATTTTGAGTATTAAGATATATAAAATTGAATGGGATTGACAGTACTTTTTAATAAAGTGTTTTTATCTATTTAATATAAATACGATTAAATATAAGACTTTCTTTCAAAATATTTTTGTACGTATAAGTAAGGCACTGACGGCCAATTCTTTTATTAGAATAATTGGGATAGCCTAGCATTGTATTAAAAGGGTTTCAAAACAAAGAAGTATTAAAAATTAAGGAGTAGAAGGAATAAGAGGATATTTTATCTATTTTTTGATTGGTAAATTTTGAATTCCTTCCAACAAGACCCTCATAGCGATACAGTCATCTTCATTATATTGTAAAATACGTTCTTTAATCTCTAAATTTCCTTGTTCTATCCAGCGGTGAAACCATTCAATAGAGTCAGCACCTGATGGGCTTTCATCACGCCATCGAAAACCTAGATACCTAGCTAGATCTTTTACTGAGTAGCTGTAGGTTGGCCATTCAGTATGTTTTCTCACAATATCATTATATAAATCGATAACCAGAGGAGAGTTAAAAAAGGATTCCAATTCAGCAGATGTAACTATTTCAGGATATTTTTCACTTAATTTTCTCCAGACAATCTTTTCATAAGAGGAGTAATAATAGACATTACAGGGATAATGTTGCTTGATATAGTGCCAGGCATCAATAAACGCTCTCTCTTCTTGTTTATCATCTATCTCATCTGCAAAAAAATATACATACTTTTCGGTTGCAGGATCTTTATGGTGACGTTCTACAAATCCATGTAAATAACAAAAGTCTCTCATAGGATCAGTCTCTATATCAAAAAACAATTCTGTATCAGCATTAGGGAATTTAATTGGTTTTCTGCTATAAGCATTTTTGTCAATTTTGGCAAGTAATTTAGAGCGGTCATGGTATTTTTTTAAAGATGGTATTCCTATTCCAGGGAAAATAGATTTTTTGCCCATAACCATCTCTTGAAAAGGTTTGCTGGCAAAATCATTAATTTTTTTAAACTCACTGTGAATAATCTCTCTTTTTTTGCGACCTAACTCCGGAATTAAAGTCAAATCTTCTGTTTTCACAAGATATTTGAAACAATGTGTTCTCCAATGACATAATTTGCAGATACCTCCATGGGCTGGAGAGGTAGGCAATCTTTTGTCTAAAATCTGCTTGATATCAGATAATGTTGCCAGATATGTTTCCCACCAGGAAGTCTTATCTCGTTTGCCCTTTGGTCGATTCAGTTCATAATCTATTTTTCTTCCTTTAATATCATAAATAAATGGGTTTTTTGCAGAGGAATAATTCAATTTACGCAAAATATCAGTGTATAAGCTCAATTGAAGGGAATAGTGAATTTTTTGTTTTCCTTCAGACTCACTGGATTCACTTTCAAATGCTGAGCCACTTTTTATATCACCTGGAACATAACCGTCATTATGTTTAAGTAAAATATCCGGCTCCCCAACAAGATTATCGGTAGAAATCCTGCCACTATAGATTAATGAGATGCCCTGACTAATAGCGTCTTTAGTTTTTTTCTCCTTTTCGCTAGTAGAGCAATCACCAAGATCAAGAAATGGGATATCTAGCTCAGCAATTACCTGTTTTTCAAAATCAATTCCTCTCTCCCAAAGTAACCTTACAAAGGCACTTTCCGGATCTCTTTTAGCCGGATCTTCAAATAAGTCGAGATATAAACGATGTGGACATTGAGTATAATTATATAACATATCTGCCGATATTTTTCGATTCATCTTTGGCTACCTATAGTGTAGTATTTAAACATTTGTAAAAAAGCAGATAACTTTTTATTTGTAACAATTATTCATATTAGTTATAACAATTATAAGAGATGATTACAAGTGTAACAATATTGGCTGTATTGATCCAAAATATAATTAAATAATTATATTTTGATAAGAGGTTTACAGTAGATGGTTCTAAAAAATATTAAAATATAAAAAAATACTAAATAGATAGATTTCTTTTCTACTTACTGTGATTAATTAAACGAACTAATGTGGCATAGAGCAGAGAATTTAATTGAAACTATTATTTTGTTTTTAGATCTTTCTATCAACAGAATATGGCTATAAAAGTTTTTTTAAAATATAATATATTTATACTACAATTAATTAAATCACCTTTGAATGCAAAATTAAAATATTTAATATTCAAGCTTGGATAAAAACATTATTATACTATGTTCAACAAATAAAATTTGGCTAAATTATGAGTCAATCCCATTCTTTCTGTAAAATCATATTGCCACCAATTCCTCCTGAGTCTTGACTACTTCTTTTATTTGTTTTATTTCTTCTAATAAGGGATCATCTACATGTTGAAATTGATCCTCTTTTTCCATCTTCACATAGCGTCTCCCAGTCTGCCATTCTTCATCTATCTCCATAAGTCGTAAAGAGGCATAACGTAGGCATGATTTTTGGTTAGGAA
>JAXGTM010000039.1:0-14705 GCA_040774925.1 Atribacterota bacterium
ATTTTTAATTGCAGCTGAGGGTCTTCGGGAAAGTGGTTGCCAGTCTCTTCAGCTACCAGGTTTTTAAATTGTTTAACAAGTTCTTTCAATCCTGAAACACTTATGTCGGAATCATTTAATACTTCTTCTTTTTGCTTTATACTTTCCAATAATTTTTCGAATAGGTCACCTTTTACCCCCATTACAACATTAGAAAACATCTGAATAAATCTTCTGTAGCTATCGTATGCAAATCGTTCGTTAGAAGATTTTTCAATAATTCCTTTAATAGTATTATCATTTAACCCAAGGTTTAAAATAGTATCCATCATTCCAGGCATAGAAACGGCAGCTCCGGAACGAACGGAAACTAATAATGGGTTATTAACATCTCCAAAATTTTTATTCGATTTATCTTCTAATTTTTGAAGGTTTTCTTGTATCTGTTCCCATAAACCAGCTGGGAATTGTTGATTATTTTTATTATATTCAATGCATGCTTCAGTTGTAACTGTAAATCCCTGTGGAATTGGCAAACCCATTTTAGTCATTTCCGCAAGATTAGCACCTTTTCCACCCAATAGCTCTTTCATACTCTTATTGCCTTCATCAAAAAAATACACATATTTTTTCATAATATGTACTCCTAAATATAGTAATTATTAAAATATATTTTAATTAAATATTCTTATCAAATCTAAAAATGATTTATCAAAAAAGGGCGAGAAAAAAGTCATTTTCAAAAAGAATACTAATAAGATTAATTGATGCTATTTTTTGAAAGAGATATTTTATTCAAATCAGCAGTCAAAAAATACAGATCAGCTATTTCTTTTAAGATAGACAAACGATTATTCCGTATAGTTTCGTCTTCAACCATAACTAATATTTTATCGAAAAAAATGTCAATTGGTTTATTCATTATTTTTATACTTTTATAAAAATCATCGTAATTACGTTCTGATAAAATATTTTTTACATCATTTTTTACTTTTAAATAACTTTCATAGAGAGAATACTCTTCTTTTTCCTTAAATAGTTCCGGACTAATTTTGGGGTTCTCTTTATTTTTAGATAAGTTATATGCCCTGGTAGCAGCGGTAATAGTTCGTAAGAAGCCATCTGAGTTGTAAATATTTTTAATAGCTTTAATACGATCTAATACGTCATTGATATATTCAGGCTTTTTTGCTAAAACTGCATCAATTATATCATACTTATAACCCTTCTCTAAAAGTAAATATCGTAATCGTTGAAAAATAAAATTTTTTATATTCCTTACAATACTATCTCTATCAATAATATTGTTATTTATTAAGTCTACATTTCTTTCAAATAGTTCTAAATTTATTTTAATTATTCTATCCATTGAAAAATACATATTTTGTTGAAAGGAAATATTAATAATTCCCAAAGATTGTCTTCTAAGAGCATATGGATCTTGTGAACCGTCAGGGACCAGGTTGTTTAAAAAGCAGGAAGAAATATTGTCAAGTTTATCTGCTATACTAAGGATGCTTCCGGTTAAAGATATAGGTAAAATATCACCAGAAAAACGTGGTAAATAATGTTCAAAAATGGTATTGGCAACTTCATACCTTTCGCCTTGTAAAATAGCATATTCCTTTCCCATAATTCCTTGTAAGTCAGGGAATTCTTTAACCATTTCGGTAACAAGATCAGATTTACACAAGTGAGCAGATCTTTCTAAAATATTTTTTGATTCATTATCTAATTGTAAATCTTGAGCTATTTCATTGGACAATATCGTTAATCTATTCACTTTATCAAAAATAGTTCCTGAATTTTCTTGAAAAATTACTTTTTTTAAGTTTTCCAATTTTTCATCCAGTGGCTTCTTACCCGGTTCTTTTATTTTCTGATCCTCTAAGAAAAAAAATTTTGCATCTTCTAGCCTAGCTTTTAGTACTCTTTCATTTCCCTTTAAAATAATATCTGAATACATATCATCATTTCCATTAGTAACGACCAAAAAAAACGGTAAAAGTACATTATCGTTACCATAAACGGGAAAATACTTCTGGTGTTTTACCATAACTGCAATGAGTATTTCTGAAGGTAAATTAAGGTATTCTTTATCAAATTCACCTTGTAGAACTTTTGGATATTCTACGAGGTTGGTAACTTCATCAAGAAGAAGCTGATCGATACATTCTATTCCGTTTTTGTTTTTTATTCTTTCTTTAATCTGATTAAGGATGATATTCTTTCGAATAAGTGGGTCTAATATCACAAATCTATCTTTTAAAATTTCGAAATATTCATCAACATTTCTAATTTTTACAGATCCCGGAGCAAGAAGGCGGTGACCATATGTTTTTCTCGCGGAGGTTAAAATATCCAGTTTTAGTGGAACAATTTTATTATTATGCAATGCTAATATCCACCTGATTGGTCTAATAAATTTAATATTAGACGTTCCCCACCTCATCGATTTAGGAGAATTAATACCCGCAATTAGGCTCATAAAAATCTCAGGCAAAAGTGATTCCAGTTTTTCCCCTTTTATCTGTTTTTTTACAAAAATATACTCACCTTTATCTGTTTTTTCAATTATCAAATCATCAAGTTTAGCATTGTTAGTTCGAGCAAATTTAATCGCTGGTTCTTTTGGTCTACCGTCAGAATCAAAAGAAATTGCAATGGATGGGCCTTTAATTTTATGAAAAATATCCTTTTGTTGTGATGCAATATCTTCAGCAACCATTACTAACCTTCTGGGTGTTCCCATAGTGCGTATGTTATGGCAATCAAGACGATATTTCTCAAAAAGGTTTTTCGTGCTCTCCTGTAAGCCTTTTAATAAGCTATCAAGATAAAGTGAAGGTATTTCTTCAGTTCCAATTTCTAAAATAATTTTGTTCATATTCTAATTTCCTATTAAAGGATAACCTTTTTCCTCCCTAAGTATTATATATAATTGAGCACATTTTTTAGCCAACTCTCTTACTCTGCCAATGTATCCGGTTCTTTCTGTTACGCTAATAGCATTTCTAGCATCCAGGAGATTAAAAATATGTGAACATTTCAATGTATAGTCATAGGCAGGTATAGCTAATTTGTTAGCAATCAAATGTTGAGATTCTTTTTCAAACATATTGAATAAAGAAAAAAGCATATCTATATTGGCAATTTCAAAATTATATTTAGATTGTTCAACTTCTGTCTGATGTTGTATTTCTCCATAAGAAATATTATCACTCCAAGAAAGATCATATATATTGTCTTTTTGTTGTACTACCATTGCTAAACGCTCAATTCCATAAGTAATTTCAACCGGAATAGGATTTAAATCGATTCCTCCCGCCTGTTGAAAATAAGTAAACTGGGAAATCTCTAATCCATCCAGCACAACTTCCCATCCCAAACCCCAGGCACCCAGGGTAGGGGCTTCCCAATCTCCTTCCATAAATCTAATATCATGCTTGAGTCGTGAAATACCAATTTTTTCCAAACTCTTAAGATATATTTCTTGTATGTCGTCTGGAGAAGGTTTGATAATAACTTGAAATTGATAGTGCTGTTGAACTCTGTTTGGGTTGTCTCCATAACGTCCATCAGTTGGCCTCCTGGAAGGTTCAACATAAGCAGATCTCCATGGCTCTGGCCCTAAAACCCTTAAAAATGTAGCTGGATTCATCGTACCAGCACCTACTTCAATATCATATGGGGTAAGAATGACACATCCATTTTTTCCCCAGTATTTTTCTAAATTGAAAATAATTTCTTGAATATTCATCACCAGTTTTCCTGATCTCCATTAAATTTTGCAAATATTTCTGTATCTAAATATTAATTAAATTTTAATAAAATAATTAATAGAACAGTATGAAAAAACCGTACAGAAACATCTATTTACAATTTAGCACTACATCAATTTTAAATAGATTTATTTTTTGTAATATTTGTAAACTTTACGATTGAAGTAACCTAAATAAATCACACAGCATTGTGCACTAAAAATCATTAGAATTCTTAGCAGCTATGGCAATGCTGTGGTTTATTTGAAAAGTTTTTTAATGTAATAAATATAGCAAAATCACAATACGATGTCAAAATAATAAACTTATTAAAAATACTTTTTCAATCGGGAATACTAATTTTAGTAAAAACATAATCTTAAAACTATTTAAAAGTTAAGTAGACTTAAATATTATTTACCATAAATTTTATATTACTAATAATTGAATTATAATGATTTTCTTTTATATTTTTATTATTAATTATTGTAAAATCCTGAGTTTATTTAAAAATAACCTACTTCGATTGTCTATGTCAAAGTGGTAAGACAAATAAGTTTCTGTTAATTTTACTAAGTCGGACAAAGCAAACTGATTAATTTCCTTATTGTGGATTCTGTCTAAATTTGCAATAATAATTCTCTGCAACAATTTTAAATGAAATTTTTTTATTTTTATTTGGAAGCAATTAGTATCTTGGCAGCAATTAGGACAAAGAATTCCACCCTTAGATATATCTAAAATAGTCCATTCTTCTTTATCTGGAAGATTTCCGCAACTTACACATTTATTTAATTCCGGCTTATATCCTAAAATAGAAAATAGTTTCCATAAAAAAGATTCTGTTAAAAGTGTTGGGTTTTTTTCATCTTTAAGTAGTAATAAATATTTCTTAAAAAGGTAAAACAATTCTTTATTCGAATCTTCGTCAGCGCAGAGCTTATCTACTATTTCAGCACATTTTATAGCCAATCCATAGCAAAAGAGATTCTTAGTTTGAGAAAAAAAAGAATCGATAATTTCGGTTTGATTAATAATATTAATTGTTTTCCCACGGTAAATAATTATTCTTGATATGGTAAGATTTTCCAGGCTGCTGCCGAACTGGCTTTTAGTTTTTCTTACTCCCTTTGCAATTCCTCTAATTTTTCCATATTCCAAACTGTAAATTGTTATTATCTTATCTGCTTCATTGACTTTAATGTTCTTTAATATTATACCTTCGGTGGATAATAATCGATTCATATGTTCCTAAATATAGATTTCGAATATTTTATTTCTATTATCTAATTTAAATCAATTTTTTAAAACACTGCCCTAAAAACACATGAATAAGTTGTATTTATTTTTTACTGGTTATCTGGGCAAAGCAAACTTATTTTCTATCATGATAGTAAAATAAGGTTTTTCACTACAATTTAAAATAGTCAGGTAGCAGCTCTATAGCTTTTACAATTTTAATCTTATTTTGAAGATTACTCATTATTACTAACATGTCCGGTGAAAATTCAACCATAACCTGCCTGCATGCACCACAAGGAGAACAGGGCTCTTTCGTTTCCGCAACTATTGCGATAGCTTTAATACTATTAAATCCCTCAGAAATCGCTTTAAAGATAGCAACTCGTTCAGCACATATTGATAATCCAAAAGAAGCATTCTCAATGTTACAACCAGTAATAATTTTTCCATTATCAAGTAAAATAGCTGATCCTACTTTAAATTTAGAATAAGGAGAATAAGCAAATAACCTAGCTCTTTTAGCTCCATCAAGCAATCTATCATATGTATTTTCATTTATCATTTTATTTACTCACCAATTGTATTAAAAAGGTTATTTACTATTGAATTATATATATATGAAACTCTAGTGTAATAACAGTGACATACATTGATCACTGGATTATAAAAATTAATAATGAATCATAATTTTCTTTTCACTATAATAATAAAAGCAAGCCCAATATAATTTTTATTTATAGCTTATTAGATTTTTTTAATCTAAATATTATAATCACAGGAGTTATTATTTATTAAGATATTTTTTACACATTACTATTATAAGATTATTTTTGTTTTTTAAACTGTAAAAACAAGATAATTAACATTCCAGCAATCCCAAATAGGTCCGTTAATAGGTCTGGTGAAATAAGCAAAATAGAAATAATAAATAGAAGAACTCTTTCCAGAAGATTAGTTTTCACCAGTAAAAAACCACTTGTTGCAGCACCAAGAGCCAAAACTCCAGCTAAAGAGGTCGCCATTAATCTTATAGTTAACAAAACTGACCCACCTAAACCCATTAAGGCGGGGTTGATGGCAAATATGAAAGGAATAATAAAACCTGCTACTGCCAATTTTACGGCATTAAAACCTGTTTTCATGGTATTTCCACCTGCTATACCAGCTCCTGCATAAGCTGCAACCGCAACTGGCGGTGTCAGATCAGCGATTACACCAAAATAAAGTATAAACATGTGAGCAGCAATGGGTAAAACGCCTAATTGAATAAGAGCAGGTGCAGCCATTATAGCCAATATTATATATTTTGCAGTAGTCGGTAAGCCCATCCCTAAAATAATAGAAGCTATCATTGTGAAGAATAATGTTGGAAGCACTTTTCCTCCCCCTAAAGCTACGATTCCACTGGCTATTTTTAAACCAAAACCAGTTAATGTAACTACCCCAACAACCATTCCAGCGCAAGCACATGCAGATGCAACCCCTAATGCCCCTTTTGCTCCTTCTTCAAAGGCAGCCAAAAAACTCTTTAAATCTAATCTAGTTTCTTTTTTAAACATACTTGCTGCCAGGCTCATAACGATAGCCCAAAAAGCAGAGAATAATGCGGTATAGCCTCTTATCAACAAGTATACCAGCCCAAGTAGTGGTAACAAGAGATGTCCTTTTTCTTTCAATACCATGTTTACTTTTGGTAATCTTTCTCTTGGAAGTCCTTTAAGATTATATTTACAGGCTTCCAGGTGAACCATTGTCATTACAGCAATATAGTAAATAATAGCCGGAATAGCTGCTGCAGCGGCTATTTTAATGTAAGGAATTTGTAAAAATTCAGACATAACAAAAGCAGCTGCACCCATAACTGGAGGCATTATTTGACCCCCTGTTGATGCTGCAGCTTCAACAGCTCCTGCGAAATCTTTTTTATACCCAATACTCTTCATAAGTGGAATAGTAAAGCTACCTGTAGTAACTACATTTGCGACTGAACTACCGCTAACCGAGCCCATAAATCCACTAGCTATAACAGCTACTTTTGCTGGTCCACCGGTTGTATGGCCCGCTAAAGCCATAGATAAATCTATAAAGAATTTACCCATCCCCGTTTTGTTTAAGACAGAACCGAAAAGAATGAAAAGAAAAACAAATGATGAGGACACCCCAAGGGGTATACCATATATGCCTTCTGTTTGCATATATAGGTGTTCAATAATTCTTTCTAGTGAATACCCTCTATGTGCAAAATAACCAGGCATGTAGGGACCGAAAAATGCATACAATAAAAATACAATTACTACTATAGGCAATTCTGGACCGATTGCTCTCCTGGTAGCCTCCAAAACTAATAATATAGTAACCCCACCCATGAGTAAATCTATCCTATTGGGCAGTCCAGCTCTAAAAACAAGTTCTTTGTAATAGATTATTAAATATAAGCTTGTAGCAGCCCCAATAAAAGACAATAATATATCAAAAAATGGTACTTTATCCTTATCACTTCCAACACCTTTTTTAGTTGTGGGATAAAGTAAAAAAATTAATGCTAAAGTAAAAGCCAGATGCAGAGCCCTTTGTTTTAAAGCTAGCCACAAACCAAATCCACCAGTATAAAACTGGAAAAAAGACATACTAATGGCTATAACAGAAATAATGACAGAGATAAAACCAACAGGCTTTCTAACATTAGATTCACTATCGTATTGTTCTAATAATTTTTGTACATCAATTTTATCTGTTTCGTCTGTTAAAAGCGTTCCTCTTAATGCCACATTATTATTGTCTTTATTTTTTTTCATTTACCTTCTCCCTTACTCAAATATTTTCGAGAAAAATAACTAAAAATGTTCGATTTAAGCACATTTATCTCAAGCAACGAATCACCTATATCATCTGATAGATTGAATTCTTTTTTCCCAATTATAAAAATATTTCCTCGATCTTTATAAACTCTATAGTATAAGGGTAAATTTATTTCTCTAGACATATTCTTTATTTTAAATCTATTCTCTTCACTCATAAATACTTCTTCTCCAAAAGCTGCGTAAGGTAACCCTGCACCATGATCATGAAAATGAGTTTCAATTAAAATCATTTTTCCCTGGTCATCTATTTTAAAAAACTCCCAAACAGGTGTTTGGGCAACAGAATGGGTGTATATAAATGTGAATATTTTAGTTTGAGAAATTGCTTCCTGAAAAAATACTTTTCCTTCCGGAAATATTTTAATAATTAAAATGTAAAAAGAATAATTGGTAAAACCTAGAATAGTAATTATTGTTACAATTAGAAACATAATCAGAAGAAGTATGTTACATTTTCTCTTCATTTTCATAAGATAACATTGTTAATAAAAAATATTAAGATTATTATTTGGTTCTAAATAAAGAAATCCGGATACCATTATCTTTCATAAAGGCATCCGGATTTCTTTGTTTATTACAAATCATGCATTATTTTACAAGGCCTATTTCTTTGTAATATAGTTCAGCGCCAGGGTGTAGTGGGATAGCCATACCAGAAAGAGCAGTATCTAAGGTAATATTTTTCCCTTGTGCATGTACAATGGCTAAAATACCAATGTTTTCCCAAAGTGCTTTTGTCATTTTATAAACCAATGTTGGATCTAATTGCGAATCTCCTATCCATAAAGCAGGAGTCGCTAGAGATAAAACAGGCTCCTCTACTCCTTTATACATGCCAGCTGGAATTTCGGTAATACCGTAATAGGGGATTTCCTTAATTAGATTTTCTGATACTTCTCTATCAACAGGAACCAACACTAAATCACGAATGGTAGCAATATTTATAATACTAGAAGTAGGGTAACCGGCTGTAACAAAACCAGCATCAATCTGCCCATCGATCAAACGGTCAGCAACTTCATTAAAATCAAGATAATCGACATTCAAATCATCATAAGTAAGTCCATGAGCATTTAATATAATTCTCGCATCAGCTTCTGTGCCGCTATTAGGAGCTCCAACTCCAACTCTTTTACCTTTTAAATCTTTTATTGTTTTAACTCCCGATGCCTTGGTAGCAACAATATGTATAGTTTCAGGATATAGAGATGCTATTCCTCTCAAATTGGTGATTGGTTCCTGTCCTTCTTGTAAACCAGTACCAGTATAAGACCAGTAGGTTGTGTTAGCCTGGGAAAAAGCTGTCTCAATCTGATGACGAGCAATAAGATTACAATTAGCAATGGAAGCGCCTGTTGTTTGAGCTGTAACAATCAAACCTTCGACCTTGTTGGAAAGTAATTGTGCTAACGCACCACCTAATGGATAATAAGTACCGCCGGTACCTCCAGTAGCAATTGCAAGAAATTTTTGCTGAGCACTACCAGTAAGACAAGAAATCAGGACCAATGTACAAATAACAAAAATAGTGATAAATTTTTTCATAAATTCAAACTACCTCCATAAATATTATTAACTTTAAAAGGGAATATACGATTTATATTCTTTTTGCATCCCTCCTCTGCTAATATTTTTATTTATGTAGACCATCTGTTTATTGTATTTATTTTACTCTATTATATAAGAAAATTCAACTTTTCTATAGTATAAGAATATTTACGAGGTTATATTTGAAGGCAAATAATTTTCTACAATTTTATAATATTAGACTAAGTGCAGCAAATGAAAGATGATTACTCAATTTTTATATCATTTAAAACATTTTCCATTATAAAGCTCTCTAAGTCCCTCATTTCTTTTTTTTCGTTCTCAGCGTAATGGTCGTATCCGAGTAAATGAAGAAAACCATGAATCGTAAGAAAGACTATTTCAAACAAGAGTGAATGCTTTCTTTCAAAAGCTTGTCTTTGAGCGGTTTCAACAGAAATAACAATATCTCCTAACAGGTATTCATCTGGAAAAATTGTTTCAAAAGTGTTCTTATCATTGACAACTTGACTGAAAGCAAGAACATCCGTTGGAGCATCAATATTTCTATACTTTTTATTTAAATTTTGAATTTCTTTATCATTAGTCAATAGCAAACTTACTTCACTTGTTTTTTTTTGATTTGTTAGTCTCATTGCCACTAGTAATATTTTTCTCAATTTTATTAGATTTAGTACTTGTTTCTGGTTGTTTTTTATTAATATTTTCACCCTGGACACGTTCTTTCTTTAATTTATTAATTAATTCTTCATCTGGGTATTCCACTCTGTTGTGGAACATACCTGTTAATATTCTTGAAAACACTTCCTTTATTTTGTTTAACTCTTTCAATGTCAGATCGCAATCATCAAGTTGGCCATTAACTAAGTTTCTGCTTATTACATTCTGTGCTAAAGTCTTTATACGACTCACAGTTGGGTTGTTGAGAGTTCTTGCTTCCGCTTCAAGCATATCTGCCAGCAAGATTACTCCAGCCTCTTTACTTTGGGGTTTTGGTCCTGAATATCGATAACTCTCTTCATTTACTTCATTAGATTTATCTCCATTTGATTGTAGTGCACGATGATAAAAATAACTAATCAAACCAGTGCCATGATGCTGATTAATGATATCTACAACAGATTTTGGTAATTTATACTTTCTAGCCATTTCAACACCTTCTTTAACATGAGAAGCTATGACCAAGGCACTTAAACTGGGTTCTAAATCATCATGGATATTCTTGTAGGCTTCTTGGTTTTCAGCAAAAAAATACGGTCTTTTAAGTTTTCCAACATCATGGTAATAGGCACCTACTCGCGCCAAGAGTGAATTTCCTCCAATCTCTTCTATTGCTGCTTCAGCCAAATTTCCAACGACAACACTGTGGTGATAAGTTCCCGGAGCTCCTACCAATAACTGCTTTAATAAAGGCTGATTAGGATTAGTTAATTCCATCAATCTAAAAGAAGATGATATATCAAAAAATGTTTCCAAAAAAGGAAGTGT
This sequence comes from Atribacterota bacterium, assembly GCA_040774925.1. Lineage (GTDB taxonomy): Bacteria > Atribacterota > Phoenicimicrobiia > Phoenicimicrobiales > Stramentimicrobiaceae > Stramentimicrobium. The sequence continues at coordinate 10,880 of JAXGTM010000039.1, forward strand.
ACCAATTGTTAAAATGGCAGATATAAAACCATTTAAAATTCCCCAGGCACTATTTTGTATAATAAATTCAGATGGAGTACCGTGAATCATACCAAGGGCTGTAATAGAAACAACGTTAAAAGCGGCAATCAATAATCCAGCACGAGTTAGACTTGAACGTTGAATCGCTTTTCGAATACTAAATACAGATAACAATCCTCCTGCCAGTGCAACAATCATGTAATCAATATCTCCTAAAAATATGAATCCTATATTAACACTAATAAGAAATGTCACCCACAATGCTAATCTAGAATCGAGTGCTATAGTTATCAACATTGATGCAAAAGCAACAGGAATAATATATCCCGATATTTGACTTACTATTTTAGCTAAAAGAATGGTAATTAGATATATTACACCTAATAAGACTATTTTATTAATATCTTCAAAAATATTTCTGTGATAAGTGAAAATATATAGGTTTAGTAAAATTATTAATATTGTATTTACTAAAAAAAGTCCAATTATATCCTTTGTTCGTTTAGTAGGATTTTGTAAACCCAATGCTTCCAACTTTTCAATGTGGTTATCATTAATAATCTCACCTTTTCTGACAATTATCTGATCCTTTCTTATCACATCTTTTACATCTCTAACCGCAGAAATGGCTTCTTGTTTTTTTAATTGTGTAGCTTCTAAGTCAAGAAATAAACTAGGCTTTAAAAAATTTTCAACAATCGTTCCTGTTACGGCAGCATTTAATTGATTGGTGGAGATTGTTTTAATATCATTAACAATTTGTTCTTTTGCTAAATTTATATCACTCTCTTTAATTCCTTGCTGCATTGTATTTTTTAATGACATTCTGGAATTGCGTTGGACCTCATTAAAGGACAATTTATCTAATTTAACTATATCAATAAATATTGTATCTTCAATATTGACAGAATATTTTTCATTAATTTTTTTAAAGTCATCAGTCCAGGCAATACCAAAATTTCCTTTTTCATTGTTAACATCAATTTGTTTTTCAGTAGCGGCATAAAATTTATTTCTAAGGGAATCTAAGTCTGAAAAAAAATCAAATAATTCTTTTTCAACATTCTCGATACTGGCCAAGTTTAAGCTATATATTTCCCGGGTCAACCTTGCAGTATCCTCCTTTAATTTTTCTGTTGCTTTTTTATCTACATACTCAATCGTTTCGCTAGCTGTAATGTTCCTTGGAGCAACATCTCCTGTTTTTAAAATGGTTCTACCAGGAATAAAATTAATTGATAATATTAACGTAATAGCGGTAATAAGAGAAAAAAAGATAAAGATTCTTTGTATGGTATCTTTATGAGGTAATTTAATATTTTTTTTTGTATTTTTAATTAGTCTCATTGTTATTATTTGTTTTAATAATATTTGAATTATTTATTTAGAGTTTAGTAGCTTTTTCATATGCAAGGATAATTTCCTTAACGAGCTTGTGTCTGACCACATCTTTTTTTTCAAGATACACAAATGAAATGCCATTTATACCGTTAAGTATTTCAGAAATTCGGCTTAAGCCAGAATTATTTTTCTGAGGTAGATCGACTTGAGTAATATCTCCGGTAACTATGATTTTTGAACCAAAACCAAAACGCGTTAGAAACATTTTCATCTGGCCTAATGTAGTATTTTGAGCATCATCCAAAATTATAAAAGAATTATTTAGAGTTCTTCCTCTCATGTAGGCTAATGGGGCAATTTCGATTATTCCACGATCTAAAAAATTTTGAAATTTCTCTGGTGGCATCATATCATATATTGCATCATAGAGAGGCCTAAAATAAGGATCAATCTTTTCCATCAGATCACCTGGCAGAAAACCAAGGCTTTCTCCTGCCTCTACAGCAGGCCGCACGAGAATAATTCGGTCTATATCTTTTTTCTTTAATGCAGAAATTGCCAACGCAACTGCAAGATAAGTCTTTCCCGTTCCAGCAGGGCCAATCACAAATAATATTTCATTATTACTAATCTTTTCAATAATCTGCTTTTGTCCGAAAGTTTTTGGTCGAATTATCTTATCTTTTTTAAATACTTGAATATCATTTTTATAAAGATCATTTAAGTGAAAAGAGCGATTTTCTTTTAACATTTCAATTTTATATTCAATTTCAGACAAATTAATTTGATTACCTTTTCTAATAAGTACTAATAAGTCTTCTAAAATCTCAACCGCTTGTTTTACCCTATATTCATCTCCAGAAATAATTATGTGGTTGTCGTTTCTAGTAGATACATTGACTGACAAGGTTTTGCGAATATAATCAATTTTTGTATCAATAACGCCAAATAATTCTCTTAATTCGTCTTGACTATTTATTGAAATAGATTGTTCATACATCTATATATTTTCCTTTAATTACAAAAAATGAGTCATTTTAATAAACAAAAATAATTTCAAAATTAATGCGCCAATGTAAATATTATCAAAGATTAATTCGGCACAATATTATAACCGATTTTACTTTTTCTTTCAATTTATTTTCTATTTATCTGGTTATTTTAAAAATATAGTGTAAGGGAAAGCTAATCTGAAGATTCCATTAATTGATTACTAAGTTTTAATTTAACAATTATGCAAGAAAGGAAAGATTCTCTTTAAAAAGAATCTTTCCTTTCAATAGCAACAATATTACTAAATATTACTGACAATTTCTACGTATTACAGATAAGTAGAATCAGAATTTAATACCTTCCCCTTCTCTTCTTTTTCCTTTGAGCAGCTATTAATTTTCTTTTTCTTCTTTCACTAGGCTTTTCATAATATTCATGTTTTTTTATGTCAGAAATAATTCCACTTTTTTGACATTCTTTTTTAAAACGCCTTAAAGCGTGATCAAACTCTTCATCTTCTCTTACTATTATAGTTGCCATGCCCTCACCCCCTTTACTTAACGGTAAGAATTATTCTTTTGATGAAACATAAAAGATTATAATATATTTTTTAATAAATTACAAGAAAACATAATTATCATTTTCGTATTACTTTACTTAGCCAAATAGTTATGTTAGACTGTAAAAAAGTTTTTTATTTGTAATAACTTTGTTTGTACGAATTGTTATTTAAAGATTTTTATAGTAAAGCATTACCATTTGAAAGGAGCAGTAAATTGAACATTCATAACAAAAAACATTTCGTTTATTTTACTCTGGTTATTTTCACTCTTTTTCTTATTCTATTTGCAGAAGTTTATAGTAATGAAGGTACTAGTGAAGACAGTGACCAACGGGTTCTCGCTATTATAAATGATGAAATTATCACACTGAATGAATTCAATAACTATTGGAATGCAATTCCTGAACAATATAAAGTACAATTTAGTAAAGAGGAATTATTAAATCAACTTATTATACAGGAATTGCTTGTTCAGAAAGCGAATGAGCTTGATTTGAAAAATATTCCCGAAATAGCTTTTCAAATTAAAAGCACAATAGAGCAAATTCTGATTCAATATCTAATAGAGAAAGAAATTGTTGAAAAAGCTGTATTGAGCGAAGAAGAAATTAAATCTTACTATGAAGAGCATAAAGAAGATTATTGGAAAGATGTAGAAGTTCATGCTCTTAATATACTTACAGATTCTGAAGAGCAAGCTAAAGAGGCTTTAAATAAATTAAGTGAAGGAATAGACTTTTCGATTGTAGCACAGGAGGTTTCCATAGCTTCCAGTTCTTCTAAGGGTGGAGACATTGGTTTTATTAAAAAAGGTACTTTTACTGATGATATTGAAAGTGTAATATTTAATCTAAACCCAGGTGATGTCAGCAATATTATACCAACTGAAAAAGGATTTCATATTTTTAA
>JAXGTM010000040.1:0-14592 GCA_040774925.1 Atribacterota bacterium
AATTAACTAATTAACTAATTAACTAATTAACTAATTAATCAACCAACCAATTAACCAATTAACCAATTAGCTAATTAACTAATTAACTAACCAACCAATTAACTAATTAACTATCCTTCAGCTGAACCTCTCTATTTCTATAATTATTCTATTGCTAATCCTTCTTTAATTAATATAATCATTCTTCTTCCAAATTAACCAATTAACCAATTAACTAATTAACCAATTAGCTAATTGGCTAATTTTTTTAACTTCTCTGTCTAATATTATTTTTTTTGGGAATAATAAAAATACAACAAAAAATCAAACTATCCTATTTTAGGAATACAATTTTCTCAGATAACATAAACATAAAAAACGTAAAGAGATGAAAAAATGAACTTCAAATACAAAAAAGAAATGGATAAAAATAATAAAAAACAGAGAGGTTTCACACTGATAGAGCTGATGGTCGTTGTTTCCATCATCGGCATTCTGGCACTTCTCGGCTTAAGAATATATACAGAACAGAATAATAAGAGCAAAGACTCCCTGTTAAAGGGTAATGTTGCCACCATTCATACACTTATACAATCAGAATTGGCTGAAATAACAGTAAACGGAAGCTCTGTCTGGAATAATCTCAATCAGATATTTGCTAAATCAGGCATTCATATACCTGCAGGCAGCCCGCAGTCTGCCAATATCGCAGGTGTCAGTACCTCTATACCTACATTTGACAATAATGGCGGAAAGGTATTCGTCTTTGTAGATGATACTGCCAGCCCGACAATCTTTTATATCAACGGTGTCAATAGTGCTGAGACAGGTCTGGTCTATGAAAACCATCTTATTGCCAGAAAATAAAAAATTTTTTGTCTAAGAAAAATTTTATAGGGAATAACTATATATGAAGCAAGATACAAGGAATAATTCTAAAATATCGGCTAGATACAAAAAAGTTGAAAAATAGCAGGAATATTGAGGAGAGGAAGTGGTGTAAAGCGATAAAAAAGATAAGTTCTCTGCAAAATCTCTTAAAAGAGAATTGTATTGATTGGAATTGAAAATTTAATGAAAAATAAAAAAGTACTTATAAGATAATGTTCACAAATAAATATAAATATAAAAATTGGAGGAAATTTAAAAAATGTTCATGTACTTACAAAAAAACAAAAAAGGTTTTACCTTAATCGAACTGATGGTCGTTGTTGCCATCATCGGAGTCCTGGCTCTGCTTGGCTTGAGACTCTATACTGGTCAACAGCAGAAAGCGAAAGAGGCTATAGTTAAAGCAAACGCCGGTACTATTCAGACCTTAATTCAGGCTGAACTGGCAGATAAAGCCAGTTTAACTGAAGATGAAATAACTGCAATATTTGACGCTGCCCAATTACGAAATCCTTTCAATGGTGATACAGGCGAAAATGTTCAAGGTGGGGGTGAAGGTCAGGTTCAGGTTAGTGTGGATGAGGATAGTGGTGTATATACCATTACAGGTCATGGTGCCGGAGGAGTTGCAGTTGATCCCGGTTTAACTGCCAGAAGGTAATTTTTAAACAGGGGACGGTTCTCTGTTTTAAGTTAATCGGAGAAGAACTGGTGCAGTAAACATTACCTGAAAATAAATTACAAACAAAGAGGTCGGGAGACTTATAAAAGATTCTCCCGGCCTTTTCTTTACCAAGAGATATAAGGGGATGGTCCTTCAACACAATTAAGAAATTCTCAAAATGTTCTTTCACTTCGTTTTATCAACGGATTCCAGCGAGCTGAAAACGGCAAACAAATCTTTTAACCGGGCAGACCTGTGGAATAAATTTAAATACTAATTTCTATGAAATACTATGCTGAATGCTGCAGCCAATTATTCTAATATTGTTAATTCCTGTTTAAAGTGATATTATCATATTAAATCAGGCATATTGAGGTGACGAAGATGAAAAAAACCAATAATAAAGGTATCACCATTCTTGCCTTAATTATCTGGGTCTTGATTATAGGGGCTGCCATTTTATATGCCCCAAAAGCCTATCACTTTGTCATTGAACAAACTACCATCAGACTGATAACCTCAAATGTGGAGAAGGCAGAAACTGAAATCCGCTCCGAATTAATCAATACCCATCCTGTACATTTATGGAACAGAATGGATAACCTGATCAGAGGATTGAGTTTGATTAACCCGATAACAAAAGAGATTCAGACCAAAAACGGCTGGAATAAGCCAGGTGAGGTAATAATAACATTTGACGGCATTAATCTCTTTCGCCTTGACGGTATAGGTCCTGACGGCTCTTCACTGCGTCTGAATGTCCTGGTTCAGAGAAACTAAAAAGAAATCTTTCTGGTTTTGAACTTTCTCTTTAAATGTAGTTCTGACAGATACCTTATAAATCAGTCCTATTATTAATATTATTTAACTGCCGGCGGAAATCTATTTTTTTATGTTCCGGGTTGAATACCCCTGCCTGATAGTGTAATCTATTATTTATAATCAAACTGAATACCTGTATCTCTATTTTTCCACCTGGAATAAGAGAACAAAGTTATTTTTAAAAAAAAATATTAGAAAAACAGGTAATAGAAATAATATTCACTCAGATTGAAAGGCATACAGAGCAGAGATGTTTTTTACCATATTCAAAATCTTCATTTTTGGCTGGATAGGATGCCAGATATTCAATTATCTGCATATCCCGGGCGGCACAATTACCGGCTCTTTAGTTATGCTGGCTGTCATTACCAGTCAGGGCTATCAGTGGTCAGCACTTCCTCCTTTTATTATGACCTTTCTACAGATTGTCATTGGTGTAACGATAGGATGCAAATTTAATCGGGAACAGCTTCCTGATATAAAATCTTATTTTGGATTGAGCCTTTTCTCATCTCTCTGGATGATACTGGTGAGTCTTGCAGTAGGATACCTGCTCACCGCTTTTGCCGGAGTAGATTTAGGTACAGCGCTTTACGGCTCAGTGCCGGTGGGCCTGGTTGAGATGGGCTTGCTTGCTCTGACTCTCAATCTTGATGTGCCTGTTGTTACTCTCTTACAGTTTGTCCGCTATCTCTCTATCAATATATCTGTACCTTTGATAGTAGCCCGTTGCAGTGCTTCCTCTGATAATAATGATAAAGATAACATTGGGGCAGGAAGATGCATAAGCAAGGAAAAATCGGCAGAGAAAGGGGTAGGGAAGGAGATTAAACTGGATTTTGATTTCTTTAAAAGCAGGATAAAATTCCAATGGGACTGGCATTATGCCTGGCAGGTTATCTGGCTGCTCTTTTTAGGCAGCATCGGCGGATTTACGGCAAAATATTTTGGTGTTCCGGTGGGAGGAATGCTCGGCTCAATGGTATTTATAGGTATTTTACGTATAGCCGGGTTGCCGTTGACAGAGCTTCCCAGATGGCTTATCAGAATTACTCAGATAACCATAGGAGGATATCTGGGCACCAGCTTTCTGCCCGAGACCCTCTCAGTGTTGAAAGAGCTGCTTATTCCTGTTTTAGTATTTTCTTTCATTGTAGTTTTAAATGGAGTCATACTGGGATATATTTTTTATAAGTTTTTAAAATGGGATTTAGCTACAGCACTACTGGCGAATTCTGCCGGCGGACCAACTCTGATGGTATTAAATGCAATAGAAATGAATGCAGATATAGTAAAGGTGAGTGTCATTCAGACCTTAAGAGCAACTATAATCCTTCTCATCATGCCAGCCCTTATAATGCGCATCATCTCCTGAATATCGATGTCAAGGGACGGTTGTTCAGATGTCAAGGGACGGTCCTTCAACATCTTTCAGTTAAGCAAAATTTCAAAATATTTTCACCTCATATTCAATCTTTTTTCAACTTTACCTTCACAGATTTTTATATTTGTTTGAATTTATATTCTTAATTAAATCATTAAATCTTCAAATCTGCCCATTTTTTTAAAAGATTCATTATCAAATAAATTACAGGAAAAGTTTCTTTATTCCAGCTTTTCTGATATTTTAAATGACAGGAGAGTAAATATATATTGTTAAAAAGCTCTATTGTCAAGAATCGATAAATATATTATGATATTCCCAGTCTAAAATTTTAAAATATTTAGTTAATTTTATAGAATAAAATCTCTAATTTAACACTGAATAAAAAAGGAAATAAATGGGAAAAATATTTGATAAGATAAAACATAACAGGAGGTACCAGCTCTTAATTCTGGCAGCTATTATAATATTCGGCTCATCTATATACTGGTATTTCAGTGCTAACCCGGTATTGCCTCAGATGACAATCTACTTTCTGAGTGATGTGCACTTACCCGAAGAAGGAGATACAGTATTGATTTTTGCTCCACATCCTGATGATGAGACCATCGCCTGTGGTGGATATATTAATGAATCTATCAAAAGAAAAGCTGATGTTTATATCGTCCTTGTAACCGACGGAAACAGGAGGAATTTGAAGAACCTTCGTTATATAGAATTTGAAAAGGCTGCTACACTGCTTGGAGTTCCAGAGGAAAACCTTATTTATCTTGATTATCCGGACAGCAGACTATACTTTAACAACCAGACGCAGCTGAAAAGCAGCCTGGCAGGTCTGATTGAAGAATACCAGCCTGATATCCTATTTTACCCGCATCCCAATGATACACATAAAGACCATTCTACCGTAGGCAAAATAGTAGGGGAAATTCTAAATGAAATGAAAGAGAAAGTGGAGATAAAAGAATATCTGGGTGAATACGAGGATCTGGTTAAAGAGGAAGTCTGGGAAGAACTGGAAGTAGTTGAGAAACTGGCTAAAAAGATTTTTTGTTATAAATATCTGGTTCATCATGGCTATTTTCCACATCCGAAAAAATATGCTCCAGAATTATTTGTGCTGCCGCCACTTGAACTGGTTACCATTGAGGGCGGGTGGGAGAAATATATGCTTTCTGCCGATAATAAACAGACAAAAGAAAAAGCTCTTAGAGCTTATGTAAGTCAGCTCAGAAATCCATTGCTTAAAAATCTCCTGGAAGCATCTATCAGAGAAAATGAACTATTTGCCACAGAATAGTTTCACTTATTCACTTAAAAGAATAATTATTTATAAGTGATACTTAAAAAATAATGCTGTTATTCAGCTATGATTAATAGAATAATCTACTAATATGAAATCTGATCTATTTAAAATTTTAAATAGTAAAATATATTCACACTGTAATTAAATGGTAATGGAAGTGGTAGCGGTAATCATTTTTCTTTTTTTTATTTTGTTTTTAATTTTTTAATAATGTAAAATAAGGTAATAAGATAAAATGATAGGGCTGAATTAAATATGGCTGAAAACGGTATAATTATAAAAAATTATAAACCGCATGAAAAGAAAGAAGTCCATGAAATTAGCATTCAGAACAGCATCTTTGCTGAATACAAAGATGAATTATTAAATGAGTCAGTATTCGCAGATCTGTTAACCTCATTTTTTTTGGAATATGAACCACAATCATGTTTTGTAGCTGAGAAAGATGGTAAAATCATCGGTTATGTACTGGGCAGCAGTGATGTTTTAACTATGCGTAAGACGATTAAATATAAAATTCTACCTGCTCTTCTTAAAAAAATTACACTTGATGGCTTATTATTCCGTGCTAATAATTTAATACTCTTTAAGAACATTATTAACAGCTTTTTTAAAGGTGAGTTCAAAGTCCCTGATTTCTATCACGATTATCCGGCAACACTCCATGTTAATATTCTTTCTCAATACAGAGGAAAGATGGTCGGTACACTTTTGGTAAATCATTTTTTAACATATTTAAAGAATGGAAAAGTAAAGGGTATTCACTTCGGTGTCCTCTCCGAGAGGGCAAAGGGTTTCTTTCTGAAAATCGGCTTTGAAGTTTTGTTTAAAGGGGAATATACTTTTTTACGTTATCTGAGCGGAGAAATTCTTCCACATTATATTATGGGTAAAAGATTGTAGCCGTTCCGGTTCCAGTAAAGATATATCTATTGCACTCATTTTGCACTCATTGTATTGAATATTGGTGTAGATAAACGATATACATGTATAGAGAAAGATATTTTTATAACTCTATATCATGATACAGCATATAGGGCTGTACAGAGTTTAAGTTTAAAAAGATTACCTTTACTCATCGGTACAAAAATAATGTAACAAATATTATGCCCAAAAGATAGTGAAAAAATTTGTCTTAAGAATATTTTACAATTTTCCTGACCCTGATGATAATACTTTATGAAAATGAAAGAAACGTTGTGAGTAAGATAGCAGTAAAAACTACGGACAGAGGGGAAGATAAATACAAATGTTTTATTTGATAACAGGAACTGCCATTTTTATAATCGGTATGGTAATAGGAAGTTTCAGTAATGTCTGTATTTACCGTATTCCTCGTAATGAATCTGTGGTATTTCCGGCATCACACTGCCCCATCTGTAGTCAGACAATAAAGTGGTATGATAATATCCCGGTCATCAGTTTTCTTATGCTAAGGGGTAAATGCCGCAACTGTAAAGCAAAGATATCAGTCCAATATCCAATGGTAGAATTTTTAACAGGTGTAGTTTATCTGATGATATTCTTGTTTTATGGATTGCAATTCAAGTCCCTTGTCTATATGCTTTTTTGCTCTGTCTTAATCATTATCACCTTTATAGATCTGAAAGAGGAGATTATTCCTGACACTCTCTCTCTTCCCTTTATGACAATCGGTTTTTTGTTAAGTTTTTTCTTAAAGGACTTAACCCCTGTAAATTCTTTACTCGGTATTCTTGTTGGAGGAGGAAGTCTTTTATTGATAGCCGCAGCAGGGAGTTATCTCTTTAAAAGAGAGGCAATGGGCGGAGGTGATATCAAACTCGCAGCCATGGTAGGTTCTTTTCTGGGTTGGCAGCTGACACTCCTGTCACTCTTTCTCGGGTTTTTCTTCGGAGCGGTTGCAGGAGTGCTAATATTAAGGAAAAAGAGGATAAATGCTGATAATACTGAAAATGATGAGGCAGAAAACCACCAAAACCACCAGGTAGAAACTGTTCCTTTTGGTCCATTTATAGCCCTTGGTTCACTATTAGCACTTTTTTTCGGAGAAGCTATACTAAAATGGTATTTCATATTGTAAAATAGATAAATAAAGGGCAGTAACACTTAGATTAATATAAAATAAAAAGAGAAAAGTAAGAATAAGAAATAAAACAAATAGAAGATAGATTAATCCACACATAAAAACCACAAGTGTTTTCTTATAACTTTATGCCCTCAATATACCTCAATGTACTTTTAATATTTCAGAGAATATACAACAAACAGAGTATATTAACAATGTAAGAAATAAAAAATAATAAAATGTATTTAATACGTTTATGCAGAAATATTTTTATATATCGTTACGCTACGTTTATTTAAAAATTTATTTGAAAAAAAACGCTTCTAATATTATAAAAAATAAAAAATAAACAAAAAGCATAATTTCGTTTAATATTTAAAGAATTTGACTAAAATTTGTTATAATAGGGAATAATATAAAATAAAAGATATTATAGTTGATTATAGTAGTAAAGCTTGCTATTTAACCAATCAGCTCTTTATATATTAATATTAAGCATATAAGCCTATACATATATAAAAGAATACAATTATTTTGATATTTTTTGTTTATATTATAAAATTATATTATTAATGAAACATTATTTTAAATGCAGCAGCAATTACCACAGTAACAGCGGTTTCACTCTCGTTGAATTAGCCATCGTAACAGTTATAATCTCAGTTCTTTTATTCACAGCTTTTAACGGTATCATGATTATAAAACAGAACCTTGAATTAAGTTCAGCTGCGCAGCAGTTAGAGGCAACGATCAAGGATTGTCAGGCATCTGCTTTTTATACCGGAAACTATTTCAAAATAGATTTTTATCCATCTCTGGACAGGTATAGAGTATTTGAAGGAGCAGTATTGGTTAAAGATGTTCAGCTGAAAAATATAAAGCTCCACTTTACTAATTTTACCAATAATAAAGTATATTTTTATAAGACAGGTATTCCCAGTATGGGCGGTACCGTAACTTTAAAGACTAAATATGGCAGGACACTCTATGTAATCACTACACCTGTTACAGCAAGGGTCAGAGTAAGTGATAAACCGCCTGCCAACTGGTAATGATAATGTTAGAAAACTGAGTTATTACTAAGTTCTTTGAGAAAACTAATTTGTAATTTTTTAATTTTATAAAAATTTTATAATTTCACAAAAAAATTAGTATTATTGTAAATTTGTATATTATAAAACTATAATATACAAGAGATAAGATGGGTTTACCATTCTTTAAGTTCTTTTTCTTAATTATAATGATAAAAAATTAGGCAGACACAAGATAAATTCAAACTAAGACAGGGCAAATACCGTATACGTATATAGGTATAACTTGCAGAAACAATCGGGCAATACCTATTAATACCTGTATTTAAAATTTTAAAATACTTAAAAAGCACTCAAAATACGTATTTAGGCAATGTTTGATTTATAATATTTTGATGCTATAAATTTGTTTGACAATTTTTTGTTTTTTAATATACCAATTCCTCGAAAGTACGAAGGGAGGTATTTCGGATGTTGTGGTCAGCGATGAATAGATTAAAGCGCAATTCAAAAGGGTTTTCTTTGGTAGAACTGATGGTAGCCGTAACTATTTTAGCCCTTTTTGCTGTTGGAATAATTTCAGCCTTTTCAGGTGCTTTTCAGGCAATGGCTGATTCAAAATACCGTACTATTGCAACCAATCTTGCCCAGAAAGAATTAGAAAAGGTTAAAAATACCAAAGATGTTGAATACCCTTTTTTCCAGCAGAATAAGACTGTTATTAATGGTATCGAATATACTGTCAATGTTGTGGCAGATGAAAGAGATGATGAAAATGTGGCAGATGTTATTGCTACAGTCAGCTGGTATAATAGAGAAAACATTCAGAAAGATGTTCGGCTCCAAACTATTGTCTACAATTTGAAAACAAAGATAGAAGAGCTACCTGTACTTGGTAAAATAGAACTTTATGCCGACCCCACTATGATGATATGCTGTCAGGATGATCAGATTTCCACTGTTACAGCAGAGGCATTCGATGAAAATAATGAGAGACTGGTACCCAGTGGAACTCCAATCAGCTTTGTAACGAATGATGAAGGTGAACTGAAAAAAGATTATGCTTTAACTGATACTGCAGGCAGGGCAGTTACCGAAATGACTATAAAAAGCTTGAAATCTGCTACTGTTCAAGCTAGAGCCGGCTCAACTTTTAGTAATATTGTAACAGTATCCTGTGTTCCTGTACCTTATGAAATAAATCTTTCTACATCAGCATCAACAGTTTTTCCGGGTCAAAATGTCACAATCAAGGCAGTTGTTACTGATAGCTGCGGAAAAAATCTGGACAAAGACAAAGGGGAAGTCGTGGTTGTTTTTGAGACAAATTCTGGTTATTTCGATGGCTCACCTGCTGTTAAAACCAAGAATGTTCCTACTATTAATGGTATTGCCGAGGTAGTTTTGACTATGGTTGATAGCGGAGATAATGCTCTGATAACAGGTACAGTCTTCCCGGAAGATGGTGACCTTTTTGAGGTGCCCCTTACCGATAGCGTAGAGGTCTTTTGTACAGATTACAGTATTAAGATTGAAACAGAAAAAGAGAGTGTTTTTCCAAATGATCAAACCAAAATTACTGCTACTCTCTTTCAGGTTGGAGGTGTAATACCCAGTAATGAGACTATATTCTTTACTACAAATATTGGAAACCTCTCTGATGCCACACAGGTAACTGATTTAAACGGTGAAGCAAGTGTCTACTTATCGGGTGTCCCCGGAGGAACTATTGCCACTGTCACTGCTGAATATAAAATACCAAACACAAACAACAGCATCTATGATAGTGTACAGGTGAAATCAGTACAATTTATCGTTACTATTAAAGCAGAACCGGATAAAATTATTCCCAGTGCCACTTCATTGATTACAGCCACATTGACTGATTATCTGGGTAATCCGGCAACAGATTATCTGGTAAAGTTCTTTACTACTAAAGGCTCCTTAACCGATTATTCTGTCTATACCAATAGCAGCGGTGTAGCTCAGACTACTCTATCTGGATTAAAAAGCGGAAATAAGGCTGAGATTACTGTAACCTTTGGTGATTCAGGCGATATCAGTGATACTACTACCGTTGACTGCATAAACTATATTCTCACTGCCAGTGCTAACCCAACAAATATCCTTGCTGGCAAAAAATCGACCATAACTTTCAATCTGAAGAATGCATCCGGCACCGCACAGAGAAACAAAACCATATACTTTACTACTACAAGCGGTAGTTTAAATAGAACCTCTGCACAGACTAATACTAGTGGTAATGTTACAGTAGAACTTACTATGAATCATAAAGGAATTGCCACGGTTACCGGGACATTTACAGAAGGAGATACAACAGTAGAGGCATCTGTTGAAATAACCTGTACTGATACTTATCTAACGCTGGTTAGCCATTCGGTTGCCAGGACAGGTTCATCTGGCAGCAGTCCATATGATATCTTAAATATAGAAATTAAACTCAATGGCGGTCCGTTGACCATTGACAGCGTACTTGCTAATTGGACACTAGTGAGTAGTACTCCGGTCAGATATGAATACATACGAATTACCAGTCCATTGAATGGGACTGAAACAGAAGTCTACAACAGGAGTGTTAATAATAGAAATATTAAACAAAACTTGGACAGCAATTTTACTATTACCAAAGATACCACCTTCAGGATTAAGATGCGTTTCAGTAGTGGAATTAATAGTACCAACAGGAACAAGAGGACCTTCGATTTAACTTTAAACCCTGATGACCCGAACTCTGACTATTACAAAGTGAGCTTTACAACTCAAACCAAATAAAAAATTATATAAACTTTACTACTAAATATTATAATAAATTGTTAAGAATAGGCATTTAAATGAAAATTAATTGAGTAAAAATTCTAAAGTATGAAAACATATAATATATAATAAATGATAAGAATAAAAAAAGAGAAAAGATGAATAAAATAGTTAAGAAAATTTTTAAAAAGAATTGTTCAGGAATGACTCTCATAGAATTGATGGTTGTTATAACAATATTATCTATGGTTATTCTGGGACTGGTATCCTTCTTTGGAGGCGGAATACGTTCATGGATTTCCGGTCAGAACCAGTTGCAGGCACAGAGAGAGGCTCGTATTGCCCTTGACAGAATGGTTAGAGAAATTAGAGAAGCAAATCGGGTAATTGAGGGGAGCAACAGCTTTGAAAAGGGGATTGAAGTCTCCTTTCCAAAAGATTTTAACAGGAACAATTTAGTATTCAGGTACGATGAATCCAGCCAGAGCATCAGAACTGGTAATAACAATATACTGCTGGACAATGTTCCACCTGGCGGTTTTGTAATTTCATATTTTGATAGTAGCGGAGTCTCCTGTCTTCCAGATAAGAATGCCTCTAAAATAGCGGTATCCATAGAGGTTGACATTGATAGAAATAATAGTCCAGATATTTCTTTGAGAACAGAGATAAATTTGAGAAATTATGGAAGATTATAAATATTAACAGTTAAAGACATATTAAAAATAATTTCAGGTTAATATTTTCGGCAATGACCATTATTCTGGAATAATGGCTGTGAATAAATAATTTAATTTATGAAAATATTTAAAAATTTAATAATTTATCCGATGAAAACGAAAGGAGGTCAGAGGATGTTAAGAAAGTTGGCTCTCCAAACTGCTAATGACAGGGGTATGGCGCTGGTAGCTACCCTGGTAATGGTTCTGGCTATCTCTACTATTGCTATAGCTATGCTGAGTATGACATCGAATGATATAAAACTCTCTTCCCTTCAAGAGGCTTCTAAAGAGACTTTTTATATAGCTGAAGCCGGGCTGGACCGGGCAATTGCCTATATTGAAGATCTCGGCAATCCCGATTTCCCGGACCCCAAAAACCCATTTGAAGATGAGAATGGCGGTTCACCTGCTTTAGGTGCTGGAACATATTCTGTACTGATCACAGCAAAACCACCTTTAAGTTACAATATAAAATCTACAGGTTCAATGCCCTGGAACAATAGTTCTGGAAAAATCAGCACAACTATTGAAAGTGAAGTAATACTGGACAATTTCGCTATGTTCGCTTACTTTTCAGATATTGAAATATTTCCTGCTGACATTGATGCCGGTTATGGTGGAAAAGAGATATGGTTTCAGGGTGGTGATAGAATCGAAGGAAAATTACACAGTAATGACAGGATAAATATCGCCGGCTCTCCATCATTTTATGGTACTGTTTCATCTGCTTATAAGAATAAGGCAACAGGTGATACCTCCTGGAAAGCATATGATAAACAGACTAAACCAAACTTTCTGGGTTCACCCGGTTATCTGGGAGGAGTGGACAGGATAGAACTGCCTACCTTCAGAAACATAACCGAACCTAATGACTCAAAGAGTTTACAGAGAATAGCTGCCGGTTCCAAGGAGTTTATCGATACCAACTCTGCTCAAAAGGGGGTATGTCTTCCCAACAGTAGCGGAGCAGTAACTGACGGAATCTGGATAAAAGGTGATGTCAGGCAGATGAATTTTGGAACTGTAGCGGGTAATTCAAAAGTATTTATAGACCAATCAGATTCCATAAAAAAAGAGACTTCTGTCTATACAATAACTGATGGCAACACATTGAATCTGGGCGGAAACATTTATAATTCAGGTACAGTTGTAGAGGTGCGTGATACCACAACCAATATCCGAACATATACTCATTATAATGATAAGACTAATGGAGTAATCTTTGTTGATGGTGAGATAAGGAGTCTGCAGGGGAATGCAAGTGATGGCGGTGTGAAAGGAAAATATACCGTGGCAAGTAATTATGATATAAATATCACTGGTAACATACTTTACAATACGCGTGTTAATGACCCTGACTGTTTCGTTGTTGAAGAGGGCTATCCCGATATTCCTGATACTCTGGGATTGGTTACTGAAAAAAATATTAAAATTCCTAAAAAAGATATTTTTAATAATTCAGTACCCAATAATATTGAAATTAATGCCATTATGATGGCATTGGGCACTTCCTTCTATTATGCAGGATTTAAAGATGAAAATAAGGATACACTCACAGTTTACGGTTCTTTCATACAGAAGCAGAGGGGACCTGTGGGAACATTCTCCGGTAATTCGAAGACAGGTTATAACAAAGATTACCATTTTGATACCAGAATGAATATCAATAATCCAAAATTTGGAGAGGTACTTCCACCATATTTCCCAACTACCGGAAAGTATGTCAAACTCTGGTGGAAAGAAGTAGATTAGTAAAATTTATTTAACATTATTTTAAATATAATTTATAATAATAGTTGTTGTATAAAATATGCAGATAAATAGATAATATTCCTATATTGTCTTATTTTTGGTATAATTTATGGTGAATAGCAGTCTAACAGATAGGTAAATATCAGGTAAATAGAGTTTATGGATTCATTATTAAAAGGGAAAAATATAATTTATATTGTCTTAGTATTGATAGCCATAACAGCAATAATATATGGAATAGTACACATTAATAAGCAAAATAAGGAATATGCCAGATTAAGCGGGGAAACTGCAGCAAGAGAGGCAAGGGAAAGGTTTGAGGAAAACTCCAAAAATGAAGCTGATGGAGGAACAAATATTTCTCACGAAAAAGAGGTTGATGACGAAATAGAAGAAACAGGTTTCAGCAGCTACAATGATATGATAATTTTCTAATTCTAAATATTTACATAATATTATTTTAATTTTTTAAAAGCATCTTTTTTCAAGGTTAAGTTTTGCAAAAAGTTAAGCTCCAGGGAAATATACAGAAATATATAAAAATATAAAGAAAATATTTTAAAATAGCTTGTTTAATTATAATGTTATATATTATAATAAAAACAATAAGCGTTTTTAATCGTTTAATAGCTTAAAATTTAAACAGCTGTTCCCAATTATTATTCCTGCTATCAGACATGAGAAGATTAGAGGTTTTTCTTTAACTGTTCTCAATAGCAGGTTCATAATGGTAAAGGAGTATAGATGCTGGCTATTGATTTCGGAGCACGCTCTATTAAAGCAGTAAAGCTGAAAAAAACCAGGAGCGGCTATCATTTAGAGAATTTTGGAATAGTATTAACACCACCTGGCAGTATTGTGCGCGGGGAGATAAAGGATGTTGATGCAGTTAGCCAGGCGTTAAGCAAGATGCTTCAGAAAAAGAGGATTCTTGATAAAGGAAGCATTATTGCTATTACAGGTCAAAAAGTTATTGTCCGCGAGATTAATACCCCCCTTATGACAGATAAAGAATTAGAAGAAGGAATACAATGGGAAGCCCCCAAATATGTTCCTTATGATTTAAAAGAATCTTTGCTCGATGTTAAGATTATTGAAGAGCTGGAAGAAAAAGAAGGAGCAAAGATGATGAAGGTGCTGCTGGTAGCAGCCCCCAGAAGCCTTATTGAACAGCAAATTGCTGTACTGAAAAAAGCCCGTATTCAGCCAAAAATTGTAG
>JAXGTM010000041.1:0-14213 GCA_040774925.1 Atribacterota bacterium
CACCAGGCTACTTTGTCTCCACAGTAGGCATTGATGAGAAGGTAATCATCAAATATGTACAATTCCAGAAAAGCCAGGATTTAGGTCAAGCGAAGCTTGAATTGTTTTAAAAGTGCCACGGGCTTGCCCGTGGGTATCTACTCTATAAAACTATAAAAATATTCTTAATTTAAATTATCAATTATTGCTCTTTATCACTGAATATTTTTTTTACAATTAGATTGTAATTTTACAAGAATAAACATAAATTTTTAGTATCCAGAAAAATCAGTAAAGAACACCTTTTCTACTAAATTATTAAAGTAAAAAATTAAAAATTGTTTAATTATTATAGGATAGTATGATGGGATTGAAATATGATTAAAATTGGTGAGACTAAAATAAACATTAACCTATTTTAATATTTAAATAATATAATAACTTAAATTTATAAAAATATAAGGAGTAATAACAAATGAAAGGAATAATTTTAGCAGGAGGGTCTGGTACTAGACTATATCCTCTGACTAGACCGGTCAGTAAACAATTAATTCCAGTATATGATAAACCTATGATTTTTTATCCTTTAACAACCTTAATGTTGTCTGGCATAAGGGATATATTAATTATTTCAACTCCTAGAGATTTGCCAAAATTCGAAAGTTTATTTGGAGACGGGGAAGAACTAGGGCTAAACTTTAGTTATAAAGAACAGCCATCACCAGAAGGTATTGCTCAAGCATTTATCATTGGAGAGAAATTTATTGGAGATTCGCCTGTTTGCTTGATTTTGGGCGATAATTTATTTTATGGGCACAATCTGTCTAAAACACTGCAAAATGTGGCACAATTAAATAAAGGAGCTTTTATTTTCGGTTATTGGGTATCTGATCCACATAGATATGGCATAGTAGAGTTTAATGATAATAAAGAAGTAGTAAGTATTGAAGAAAAACCTAAAATACCAAAATCAAATTATGCAGTACCCGGCCTATATTTCTATGACGAAAAGGTGGTTGAAATTGCTAAAAAATTAAAACCTTCTGCCCGTGGGGAGTTAGAAATTACCGATGTAAATATTGAATACTTGAAGAGAGGAATGCTGAAAGTTGAGCTACTTGGTCGGGGATATGCTTGGCTGGATACTGGCACAGCCGACAGTCTAATAGATGCATCTAATTTTATTGCCACTATAGAAAGAAGACAAGGATTAAAAATAGGTTGCCCGGAAGAAATTGCATATCGCATGGGCTTTATTGGCTATGATACATTAGAAAAAATTGTTGCCAGACTGCCAGATAATGATTATGCCAGTTATTTAAAAATGATTCTAAATGAAGGAAAATCGGATGTAGGTGACAACAATGAATTTTAAAGAAGGAGATATTGCAGGTGTCGTTGTAAAGGAGCTAGAAAGGTATTATGATTACAGGGGATTTTTGATAGAGATTTTTAGATTAGACTGGTTTTCAGAAATGGTTAACCCGCAAATGAGTTATCTTTCCTATACTAGGCCAGGTGTTTCCCGGGGTCCACATGAGCATATAGCACAAACCGATATATTTTGTTTTATCGGTCCAGGAAATTTCTGGATAAAATTATGGGACAATAGGGCAGAAAGCGTAACTACTGGCAACTATCAAGAGATAATTGGTGGGGAGGATAGATTGATCTGTCTCATAGTTCCACCAGGAGTAGTTCATGGTTATAAAAATGTTTCTGATAAAGATGGGATGGTTCTTAATTTTCCGGATAAACTATATAAAGGATGGGGCAAAAAGGCACAGGTTGATGAGATTAGACATGAAGATAAAGAAGATGAATTCTATCTGGATTTCATCAAAAGGAAATACTGATTATGATCTGGCTTATTGGAAAGAATGGCTTACTTGGTTCTTATGTAGAAAAAGTATTAAAACATTATAAACTGTTCTATAAAGCTACCGGTAGAGAAGTAGATATTACTAATTATAAAGCTTTGGAACATTTTGTCAGAGGAAACAAAGTTGAATGGATTATAAATTGTTCTGGTTATACTAAAGTAGACATGGCAGAAAAAGAAAAAAATATAGCCTTTCAAATCAATTGTGAAGGAGTTACAAATATTGCCCAATGTTGTTTTAAGATAGGAGCTAGATTAATTCATATTTCTACTGACTATGTATTTGATGGTTTAAAAAGTAAAAAAGAATGTTATTTTGAAGATGACAAAACAAACCCTTTAAATGTTTATGGAAAGAGCAAGCTAGGCGGAGAGCTGGCAATAAAGAATATTTTTAATGATTATTTTATTATACGTACTGCCTGGCTTTATGGAGCGAACGGGCCTAATTTTGTTTCCACAATGTTAAGACTTTTTAGAGAAAAGGAGATTATAAAAGTTGTTGATGATCAATGGGGTACACCAACTTACAGCAAAGACCTGGCCAGAGTAATTGTGGAAATTGTTAAAAGAAACTCTTTTAATTATGGAGTTTACCATTATACTAACGGAGGTAAGACTAGCTGGTTTAATTTTGCCACAGAGATTTATAAATTTGGCAAGGAATTGGGCTTAATTGATGTTGGAAAAGAAGTACAACTGTTACCGATCAATACAGAAGATTATTTATTTTTAGCAAAGAGGCCAAAAAATACAATTTTATCCAAAGAAAAGATTAAGCAGGTTTTTAATATCGAACTAAATCCATGGAATTATGCTTTAAAAGAATTTTTGTCTACATTGTTATAAATTATCCTAATATCCTAATAATAGGATAATAATTAAAATTTTATCAATCCAGTTTTTATAATTTAAGAGAATGTAGTAAAATACACTCGATTTTTACTGGGAAAAATATTTAAAGGTAGGAAAAGAATGAAACGAAAACTGAACAATATCATTGTCACCGGTGGAGCTGGTTTTATTGGCTCAAATTTTATCCATTTTTTGCTAAACAATCCTGATTTTAGCGGGAGAATTATTAACGTAGATATTTTGACCTATGCAGGAAATCTGGAGAATTTAAGGAATATAGATAGTGTTTATGGAGGTAGCCGTTATTTCTTTGAAAAAGTTGATATCAATGATTTTGAAAGAATAAAAGAAATTATAACAAAATATAGTATTGATACAATCGTGAATTTTGCAGCTGAATCACATGTTGACCGTTCCATTTTTGGCCCCAAGGATTTCATTCAGACCAATATAAATGGGACATTTAATTTACTGGAGGTTATTAGAGAACTCTGGATTGATAAAAACCGGGATGATTTATTATTTCACCATGTCAGTACCGATGAAGTTTATGGCTCCTGTGAGGAAAATAATTATTTTTATGAAAATACAGCCTATCAGCCTAATAACCCTTATTCAGCATCGAAAGCCTCCTCAGACCATCTTGTTAGAGCATATTATGCCACTTTTGGGCTACCCGTTACTATCTCAAACTGCTCCAATAATTATGGTCCATACCAGTTTCCGGAAAAACTTATTCCATTAATCATTTCAAATATTCTTGAAGAAAGGCCATTACCAATATATGGTGATGGAAGAAATATTAGAGATTGGTTGTATGTAGAGGACCATTGCTCTGCTGTCTGGCAGATATTGAGAGAAGGAAAGATAGGAGAAACCTATAATATTGGAGGGGAAAATGAGTGGGAAAACATACAGCTGGTCAAAGTAATTTGCGAGTTGATTGCTGAAAAGAAAAAAAAGGAAAAAGATTGTTATAAAAGATTAATTACCTATGTGAAAGATCGTCCTGGTCATGACCGTAGGTATGCAATTAACTGCGATAAAATAAAGTCAAAGTTAGGTTGGAAAGCAAAATATAGTTTTAGAGAAGGACTAGATAAAACCATAGATTGGTATCTGAAAAACCAGGAGTGGGTAAAAAATGTTAAAAGCGGTGAGTATCGTGAATGGTTTGAGAAAAACTATTCTAATAGGTAATTAAATACAGAAATATTCCATGAAATTAATTGTTTAAATTGATTTCATGGAATATAAAATATTGGCTCCACAAATTTGTTGATCATTTTTAATTTTAGCTAAATTGAAAAAATAAAAAGATTATAATTTCTGTAGGTATTTCAGATAATAAATCTTGGTAATAATAATCCATCTACCATAATGCAGCTCATTAATCTTATTGAAAAATATACTGATAAAAAAGCAATTATTGAATATTGACCTTCTTTTTCTGAAGATATGGAATCAACTTATGCAGATATAGATAAAGCTAAAAATATTTTACATTGGAAACCTGCAACTTCTTTAGAGGAAGGTATACAAAATACAGTTAACTGAATGTATGATAATTGGGAGTGGGTAAAAGAAATAAAACTTAAGTAATAAAAATATGTTACAATATAGTCCCATTTCGGATGTAATCACTAAAAGGCATGGTAGCACAATAGATATTGTTAATAGTAAAAAAATTATTTTAAAACATAAATCTTTCGAAAAAAAACTAATAAAAAATCTTTACTTTTAAAGTAATATTAAAAAATATAAAATATAAAATAAATAAGAAAATTATACAATACCATATTAAAAAGGAATTCTTAATAATGGAAGTATTGATAATTGGTGCAGGTCCTATAGGGTGTTTTGCCGCCCAGTTACTAAAAAATAATGGAATTAATCCAGTTCTTTTAGAGGAACATAATTCTTTAGGAAAGCCGGTCCACTGTGCTGGTATAGTGTCATCAGAAGTGCTTAATATTGTGAAAGATTATATATCAAGAGATGTAATTAGAAATGAGATTGACAAATTTTCAATAAACACCCCCTGGGAAGATTCTTTTTCTGTAAATAAAGACAGAATAGCAGTTGTATTGGACAGAGAAAAATTTGATATTTCTTTAGGCAAAGACTTGGATATTCGACTTGGAGAACGAGTAGTTTCTATTATACAGGATGAAGGAAAATATATTGTAAAAACTGATAAGAAACATCAGTATACTACAGAAATCGTTATCGGAGCAGATGGGTTTAATTCTGTTGTTCGTAAATTCCTTTTAAAAAATTATTCCAAATTTAATAATAGCAACTCCAATGAAATGAATTCTTATTCCGGTCTTCAATACCGACTGATATTAGATGATTATCATAAGTCAATTGAGTCTAATGAAATTAAAGTATTTTTTGATGAAAAAATTCCATTTTTTATATGGATTGTACCCGATGATAAGCATTCATTTAGATTAGGTGTATTGGCTGACAACGGGAAAGAGGTATTGAATGATTTTATGAAAAAAAGTGGAATAAATGGTAAAATAGTAGAAATAATCTCTGGTAAAGTCCCAATTGGTTTTATCCCTACTTATAAAGATGGCATTGCTTTAGTTGGTGATGCTGCATGCCAGACCAAACCCTTGACAGGAGGCGGGCTCTCTTATGGCTTGCAATCTGCTCAAATCCTTGCAGATTGCATTAAAAAAAATAATCTGGAAAAATATGATGAAGAATGGAAAAGAAAATTTGGTCAGGAAATAAGGTTTGGTTTAAAAGCAAGAAAAATTTATGAAAATTTAAATGAGTTCCAGAGGGCAGAAGTTTTCCGATTATTTAAAAACAATTCAAAATTTATCGGTCGAATGGTTGATTTTGATCACCATTCCAAATTATTTATTGAAGCCTTTAAAAGTCCGAAGATATTTTTAGATACTGGGAAGTTATTAAAAATATACCTTCAAGAATTGGTCAGAGATAATATTTCTTAAATTATATCACATTGCGTCGATAGCAATATTTATATTTTCATAACAATTTGTATTAATCAAATGATGGTAAGATTAAAAATATTTTATAGTTCTCCCGGTAATAATTATTTTATTTAGAATAAAATGGTGGAATGATTTGGACTATTTGTCAAAATATTATAAATGGCTTAATGACCCATATTTAAGTGGTGAGGATAGAAATGAATTGAGATCTATTTCTAAAGATCAAAAGGAGATTTTGGATCGTTTTTATGAAGATCTGGAATTTGGAACAGCCGGCATACGTGGGAAAATGGCTATCGGGGCTAATCGTCTAAATATTTATACAATTATGCTAACCACTCAAGGTTTGTCTGGCTATTTACTAAGTAAGGTAAAAAATTCTTGCGAAAGAGGAGTAGTAATTGCCTATGATACTAGACATAATTCTCAAACATTTGCCGAATATACTGCCAGAGTATTGGCTGCAAATGGGATAAAGGCATATCTATTTGACGGTATTCGTCCTACTCCTGAACTGTCATTTGCGGTAAAAATAATCGGAGCTGCTGCTGGTATTGTAATAACTGCTAGTCATAATCCGCCAGATTACAATGGTTATAAGGTTTATTCTGAAAACGGTGCCCAAATATTGCCTGAAATTGCTAATGAAATAGTTGTTGAGATTAATAAAATTAAAGAGTTTTCTGAAATTAAGCTAATATCTTTAAAAGAAGCAAAAGAAAAACAGCTATGCAAGATGCTGGGTGCAGCTTTTGATAGGGTTTATTACGAAAAAGTTAAATCCTTATCGCTAAGTAAATATGAAGAGCTTGATACAAATATAAAAATTGTCTATACTCCATTACACGGTACCGGGAATATTCCTATCAGGACAATTCTTAAGGAAAGAGGATTCAGAAATGTATTTGTAGATGATGAACAAGCTAAACCAGATGCTGATTTTTCTACTGTAAATTCACCAAATCCTGAGAATTTCGAAGTTTTTGAGCGGTCAATTGAAATAGGTAAAAAGATTGGTGCAGATATTTTGATGGCAACTGACCCTGATTGTGACCGTATAGCCATTTCGGTGTTACAAAGAAATGTTAGTATAAGTGGTAAATCAACAAGTTTTTCACTTAAAAAAAATGATTATAATAGTGTTCATGAAAATCATACTTCGGGTAAATTTATAGAGCAACTTAACAGTTGCGATAAAGGAAAAAACGTTGAGGAAAGCTTATTGTCAGTTTTGACTGAAAATGATTACGTTTATTTAAATGGTAATCAAACAGGTGCTTTACTTTTAGATTATATCCTTGCCAGACGTATGAAGAAAGGTAAATTACCCAAAAATGGATTTGTTGTTAAAACAATTGTAACTTCAGAAATGGGTAGAGCAGTAGCTGGCTACTACAACATACCTGTATATGATACTCTTACGGGATTTAAATTCATTTGTAATAAGGCTGATGAGCTGGAAGAAAAAGGTGGAATATTTTTATTTGGCTATGAGGAAAGTATAGGGTACCTTGCAGGAAATTTTGTAAAAGATAAAGATGCTGTTATAAGTGCTATGATTTGTGCAGAAATGGCCGCTTTTTATAAAAAAAGAGGGCTTTCTTTGCTGGATGCTTTACAGAATCTTTACAAACGGCATGGTTATTTTTTGGAACATATAGAATCAATTTTCCTGGAGGGATTGGAAGGAAAAGAGAAGATAAAATGCTTAATGTCAGACTTTCGAAAGGAATTTCCTCAGATTCCCGGAATGGCAATATCTAATACTATAGACTATAAAACCTCAATTAACTATGACTATAAACTTAAATTGGAGAAGTTAATCGATATTCCACCCTCAGATGTTTTGAAATGCATATTTACCGATGGTTCATGGTATGCTATTCGACCCTCAGGTACTGAACCTAAAATAAAAATCTATATGTCTTTTATTGGACAAAATAAAGAAGAAGCTATAGAAAAGTTAAATGTAGTAAAATCAATAGTTTTAAAGAAGATCGAATATATTATAAATTTAGTTTAATATTAAATTAATATATAATTAATATTAAGTTTTCTCAAGAATAATAATTAATGATTAAATAGTGAGTATCCTAACAAAATAATTATATTTGTAATTTAAAATATTTTAAAAATGAAGTATAATTATATAAACAAACTTAGAGTACTGTGAGGTAGTTCTATGGTTTTGAAAGCTGATAGCTGAAAAAGGCAAACCATCCGTAAGGATGGGACGCAAAGTTTCGGGTCCTGATTTTTTGAACCTACATTTGGGATTGCCGAACTACCGGTTTGATGCCCCACATAATATTGCGATATTGAAGCTTATTCAATGAGTCAATGAATAAGCTTCAATATCGCATAGCGCACTCTCATTTTAAGCTTAATATATTATATTAAATAGAAGCTATCTATTATAAACCATAAAGATAATTTAGTATATTTTATTAATTGATATATTGATACAATAATATAAATAATTCATTAAAAAAGGAGGATAACAGTGTTCAATAAACGACTATTTTTTTATTCTTTGTTATTATTAATAATAATTATGATAGGTGGCTGTTCATTAATTACACCAGTCCCTGTGACTTATACTATCACAGTGATTTCGGGTAATAATGGCAGCATTACACAGGAAGGAAATATTTCTGTAATTGCAGGGAGCAATTTAAGCCTGGGTGTATCTGCAGAGGAAGGATATGTTATTGCTGATATTTTAATAGATGGTAAGTCCATATTGCAGGAAGGCGAATCGGCAGGAACAGTCTATACTTATATTTTTACAGATATACAGCAGAATCATACATTTGAAGCGATCTTTAATAAAGAAATTAGACCACCAAGCCCTGCACCCGGACCAACACCGCCCCCTGTTACTAAAAAATTCAATCTTAATATGAATTCTAACCCTCCTGCAGGTGGTACTGCTACTGATATAACAGGCACTGGCCCATATTCATCTGGGAATGTCGTTACAATTTCCGCGGTTGCTAATGATGGATATGAATTTTTTGAATGGACTTCTGTTCCTGCAGTTACCTTTGCAGATGCAAATGATGCTAATACAACTCTAACTATGCCAGCTGAAAACGTAGTGGTAACTGCTAATTTTGTACTTAAAACCTTTACATTAACTATATCGATTGAAGGAGATGGACAGGGTAAGACGGTTCCGGAAGAATTGGTTTCTCATACTTATGACTACGGGGCTAGTGTAGAAATTATCGCAATTCCACTTAATGATTGCCATTACTTTACTGGCTGGAGCGAAGATGCTACTGGCACAGATAATCCTACTAATATTATCATAGATGGAAATAAGAAAGTAACTGCTAATTTTGCAAAAAGAACAGTATACAACATTACCCAGGATACAAATCATACCACCATTCAGGATGCCATTGATAATGCGATAGAAGGAGATGAGATTGTTGTTTGCCCGGGAACCTATCTTGAAACAATTAACTATTCGAGTAAAAACATTATTCTGAGAAGTACCGATCCAGATGATCCCAATATCGTGGAATCAACTATCATTGACGGCAATTCAAATGGAAGCGTGGTGACTTTCAATTCTAATGAAACATCTGCAGCTGTATTGAGCGGATTTACCATCCGAAACGGCGATACTAATGGGGATGGAGGAGGAATTTATATTAAAAATTGTTCTCCATTTATAACAAAAAATATTATTGAAGACAATTATTCAGCTTACGGTGGTGGTATTTATTTAGAAAACAGTGATGCCAATATAACAGATAATATCATCAGAAATAATGACGTATCATCCGATGGTGGCGGAATTAATGTTTATTTAGGCTCTCCTACTATAACTCATAACGAAATCTATGGAAATATTAGAGGATACGGGATTTATGTTTATAATGCTACACCAACCATCGGAGGTAGTGATTCAGAGGACACTGATAACTTTAATACCATAACAGACAATTATCCTGATCAGATTTATCCCGATTCTTTCCCTTATAATTATTTTTAAGATACACTTTTAAAAATAATTAACTGAAGGCAGAAATCCTTTAAGAGGATTTCTGCCTTTTCTATTTTACAATATAATTTAATGCGTTGGTCACATTATTCCCAGAAATTTGCGAATGATTTTTATTAATAAGACGCTGTGAAAATGCAGAATCAAAATATTCTCGAAGAAAATAGTTTACTTAGTAAAATTCTATTATGCACATCATTACTATGATTTAAAATTGTTTTTTGATATAATAATATAGTAATTTTTTAAATAAAAAGTGTGTTAATAATAATGGAAGGGAAAATGTTTGAAAAAAATATTAGGTATATCCGCTTTTTACCATGATTCAGCAGCAGCAATATTAGAAGATGGTGTAATTATTGCCGCTGCACAGGAGGAAAGATTCACCAGAAAAAAACATACACCAGATTTTCCAAGCAATGCGGTCAAGTTTTGCCTTGAGTATTCTGGTTATAGTATTGACGAACTTGATGCAATCGTTTTTTATGACAAGCCAGTGTTGAAGTTTGAAAGACTCCTGGAAACATACTATGCATTTGCACCTAAAGGTCTATTCCAGTTTTTGACTGCCATTCCGGTTTGGGTTAAGGAAAAGATGTTTATCAAAAAAATCATACACGATCATCTAGGACAAATTCAGAAATACAATAAAAAAAAGCTATGTCTGTTGTTCTCCGAACATCACCTTTCTCATGCTGCAAGTGCATTTTATCCATCATCTTTCAGGGAAGCTGCTATTCTAACCATAGATGGAGTAGGTGAGTGGGCTACTACTTCTATCAGCTATGGTCAAGATAACTCAATCAAAATGTTAAAAGAAATTCATTTTCCCCATTCTGTCGGATTGCTGTACTCCGCTTTTACCTATTATCTTGGTTTTAAAGTAAATTCCGGAGAATACAAACTCATGGGTCTGGCACCCTATGGCAACCCAGAAGCTAAGCAAACAAAAGACTTCATTGAAATAATTAAGAAGAATTTAGTTTCCATTAAGGAAGACGGCTCTATCTGGTTAAACCAGTCCTATTTCGACTATTCAACCGGTTTGAAGATGATCAAAGATGACAAATGGGAAAAATTATTTGGATTTCCTTCAGTAACGAGTAATATTAAGATTGAACAGAAGCATTGCAATCTGGCATATGCTATCCAAAAAATAACCGAAGAGATTGTTCTACTGATGGCTAAAGAAGCAAAAAAACTTACCGGTTCTGATTATTTATGTATGGCAGGGGGTGTAGCATTAAACTGTGTTGCCAATGGCAAGTTATTAAAAGAAAATCTTTTTAAGGATATTTATATTCAACCAGCTGCCGGTGATGCAGGTGGAGCCCTGGGGGCAGCCCAGGCTATTCACTATCTCTATTTTGACCAGAAAAGAGTCATTGATAGAAAGTATGATTCCATGAATGGTGCATACCTCGGCCCTTATTATTCGGATAAAGAAGCTATAACAACTTTTAAAAAATATAAAGCTGTATATGACAAAATTGAACCATTTGATGATCTATGCAAAAAAGTAGCTGAACTGTTAAATGATGGAAAGGTAATCGGATGGTTTCAGGGAAGGATGGAGTTTGGGCCGAGAGCCCTGGGTAACCGAAGTATTTTAGGGGATGCCAGAAATAATGAAATGCAGAAGAAGTTGAATCTGAAGATTAAACAAAGGGAAAGTTTCCGGCCTTTTGCACCGTCAGTGTTAGCAGAAGATTCTGCTGAATATTTTGATCTTGCTTCAGCTTCTCCATATATGTTGCTGATTGCTGATGTTATTGAAAAAAGGAGAAACCATTTACCCGCTAACTATAATGAACTTGATTTATGGGAGAAACTTTATTACCAGAGAAGCGATATTCAGGCAGTCACACACCTTGATTTCTCAGCGAGGATACAGACCGTACATCAAGAGACCAATAAAAGGTACTGGAAACTAGTTAACACATTTAAAGAATTGACGGGTTATGGTATTCTCGTAAATACCAGTTTCAATGTGAGGGGCGAACCGATAGTATGTACCCCTGAAGATGCATTTAAGTGTTTCATGAACACAGAAATGGATTATCTGGTTGTCAATGACTATTTTCTTGACAAAACCTGCCAGCCCGAATGGGACAATAAAAAAAGGTGGAAAATCTATTTTGAAAAAGATTAAATTTTCATTAAAAAATATAGTAAAAATACTGGTAATTAATTTGTTGGTTTTATTGTCATTGCTAATTATTTTAAATCTCAGCGCAGTTTTAATTTATAATGCTTATCAGTCTTATGAGATGGTATGGGGATATTTGACAGGAAAAAACAGCCCTATCCCCGAAAAAGCTTTGTTACCTAACTACCAAAACATAGATTGGGCTGAGCAACATTTTATTGAATATGAAAATGTTGAACATGAATATAAGTCTTTTGTGGGTTGGAGAGCACTGTCTTATAAAGGGGAAACCATTAATATAGACGAGAGAGGTATTCGAAATACCCCTCAAACAGATTCAGTAGCAGAAAATGTGCCAACCGTTGTTTTTTTAGGTGGTTCTGCAATGTGGGGAGTTGGTGTGAATGATGAAAATACCATACCTGCACATTTTGTTGATGTTACCAATAGTCGCTACAGGGCAGTCAATCTAGGTGAAATTGCTTATAATGCATTTCAAAGTTTTATTTTCTTAAAGCTGCAAATACTCGACGGATTAAAGCCCAATATTATAATTACTTATGATGGTGTAAACGAAGCTCCAAAATATCGTAAAGAAATAGGGGTACGAACACACAGTAGAGATATTCAGATTCGTAATTCATTAAAAGGAATTGATAAAAGGATTACCGAGCCACTGAGGTTAGAAAATTATTTTTTGGGTCCCATTAAATCTCTTATAAATAAAACAATCGGTAAATTCAATTTAAGAAACGGTGTTATTAGAAACCAGGAGCTAAAATCTAATTATGACCATAGTAGTGAACGGACTTATCGTATTGCAAAAGAATTATTGGACAGCTGGCTTTCCATAAAAGAATTGGCAGAACAGAATAACGCTATTTTTATTGCTGTACTGCAACCAAATATTGCAACGGGAAATCCTAAGTTGGACCACATTGAAATAGAGTCAAATCCTGACTATTACGAAGTTGAGCTAACAAAAGTATTGTATCCCAGAATAATAGATTTGATGGATCATCCTGAATATAGGGAACTAAAAAACAACTTTCTGGATCTAAGTAATGCCTTTGATATTGATGAGTATATTTATATTGATGAGTGCCATGTTTCGCCGAATGGGAATAGAATCATTGCAGAAAAAATTAGTAACCATATTGATTTTTTGATTAAAAATAATAGTGAGGAATAAAAATGGAATTCTTAAAAGACTTGTGGCATTTTATTAAAGAGAGAAAAAAATTCTGGCTGGTACCGGTTATCATAATATTATTACTTATTGGTATACTTATTGTCTTTGGAGGAGGGAGTGCAATAGCACCATTTATTTATACGATTTTTTAGGAGAAAATATGGTCTCAAAAACAGATTCAACAAAAACCCTGTTCACAATTAGTATTGGATTTATTGTGATATATTTAATTACCGGCTATAATTGGGCAATAATCACATCGTTGATTGTTGGCCTTATTGGTATTTTATCAAACAATTTAAGTAGCATAATTGTTGGTTTGTGGATGAAGCTGTCTAAGCTGCTAAGCTTTATTGTCCCTAATATTTTACTTAGCATCTTCTATTTCCTGATACTTTTTCCGGTTGCAATTTTATCAAGAATTTTCGGGAAGAGCGATACTCTTAATCTAAAAGACATAAAAAAAAGTACCTTCATAAATAAAAGAGATTCATTTGAAAAATCACAGTTTGAAAAAACCTGGTAGAGCATACCTATTAATTTGAAATATAAAGCTATATGTTCTTTTACGGATTCTGTATAAGGAATATTGGGGATAAAATAAAAATGTTTTATCAATAATATTAATATTACATTAACTTGAGATAACAGCCAGCTGACTCATTTGATTTGATATATTGTTCATTGAAGAGTTCAAAAAAGTTTTAATTCTATTAATTAATTTATCCATTCACAAAGATAGAAAATAAATTTATTAGCATATTTATGTCTAATCTTTATAAATTTTAGGAATAATATAAATAAGTCAGAGAATAAAACATTAGAAAGGTTTTTATACAATATTATAGTATAAAAAAATGTTCTGATAAATTTTTATAAATCGGAGAGATTCCAAAGCTGAAGAGTAGCAATAATGGGATTTTTATAAAAATGAAAGAAGAAAAAAATTTAAGTGAATATATTGAAACCTTTCTTAAAGGGAAATGGATAATATTAACCATTTGTATAACTTTTCTTATGATCGTTTTTGTGATTAATATTATCAGCACTCCTGTATACATAGCTAAAACTACCATTTTAATTTCACCAAGTAATGTTCAAAGTTCAATTTTTGGTAGTACAAAACTCAACCCTATTTTTGGGGGTTCTGATGAAATTGAAAC
>JAXGTM010000042.1:0-14168 GCA_040774925.1 Atribacterota bacterium
TCATCCTTGGTCATGTGTGCTCTCTCCTTCCTATTAGATTTTGTTTTATCAACTTTATTCTATAGGAAAGATGGCATGCATGACCAGTTTTTTTATGTTAGTTAATCACTAAAGTGTCAACACGACTCGAAATTAGTACAACTAAATTATAGTATTTTAGAATTTTAGTATTATTCTATTACAGTATTTTAGAAAATTATAAATCTAAACTGTCCATAAATACCAGTTTCTGATCCTGTACCGCCTTAAAGACTACCGTCTTTAAAGGAACGCGTGGATACTCGGCAGTCTCTGGATCAGGGTAAGAGATAGGAGCAGTGGTAGTAGTAAAGACATCTTTTGCCTGTAGAGCATCACGTATAGCAGTTCTCTTGCCTGCTAAATCGAGTGAATCCCACTTTTCCTTGCCAATTGAGTCGATGGCTTCCATGATAAGTCTCAAAGCATCATAACCTAAGGCTTCAAAACCGCCGGGGGTAGTGCCATATTCTTTGACAAATTCTGCTACAAAGTGTTTTGCATTTTCAGTTAAAGGATGGTCACCGGCAAATTGTGTAGAGATAATGGAACCCTCTACAGCATCACCACCAACTTCAATTATAGTATCATCATCGGCTCCATCACCAAACATAAAGGGGAGTGTAATTCCCATATCTCTGGCTTGCATAGCTATTTTGGGAGCATCTGGCGGTAAGGGAGGTGTAATAACCAGGCCATCGAGAGGTTCTTTGGAGAATTTGATTCTGGTAAGTTGTGCTGAATAGTTTACATCACCGGTCTGGTATATTTCCTGCATAACTATTGAGTTGGGGTCACCGGTAATCTCTTTGAAATTCTTCATGAAAACTTCTGAAAGGTAAGTACTGTAAGCACTGGCATTATCCCACAGTATAGCTACTTTTTTCCAGCCCAATACTTCGTAGGCATATTTTGCCATAGCGAGTCCCTGGATATTATCACCAAAGGCGGCCATAAAGACATAGTCACCAATCCTGGTTTGGGTCGGAGTAGTAGCACTGCCAACCACCAAGACGGTCTTGTGGTCCTGGAAAACGGGGCCCATAGCAGAGGTGAAGGAGTCATCAGTAGAGCCTGCTGCGGCAACTACCTTAATATCTTCACTTAAGCGTTTGGCAGCATTTGAAATAACATCCAATTTTCCCTGTCCATCGATATTATGCAGTTCAACCGGATAGCCAAAGATACCACCCTGGTCATTGACCAGTTTGACTGCAAGCCTGGCACCCTGTAATTGCATTTGGCATGATGTAGCGCCTATACCGATAGAATCCCAGATAGAACCGATAACAATTTTATTGTCCTGGGCAAAAACTGAAGCAGAATAGGTTGAAAAAATTAAAACAAAAAGAAAACTTAAAATCAGAACTATTCCTTTATTTTTTTTCATTCGCTTTTATATCCTCCATTTTTTAATACGAATTCGGAAAGGAAAAATATTCTTTTACTCTTCGTCTCCCTCCTCTCTTGGCATAAAAAATAATTTTATAACGTTTAATATTTATTTTACGGATAGACAAAATATTCTAATACAAATATCGTACTTTTTATTACTTTCTATCAATAGAGATAAGAATTTTTATAATTAAAAAGATTTTTTAAAAAATACTAAAGTATATTAAATATAACATTTTTATTAAATAATCGTCAATTGGCATTATGCATCTCGTATAAGATATTTAGGGTATATTAGGTAATTCTTTGTAATCTTATTTATTTTAGAATGAGTTGAAAAATGTTTTTAACCATTATTACTTTTATTACTTTGTTGCTGAAAGAACGTTGGCTTATATAAGAGGCATTTTCATAGTTATTGTAATTGGGAATACGATTGCTTCATAGATATTTGCTTACCATTTAACGATATAAAAAGCACAATAACTGCACCGTATCCTGACATTTAACCAGAAGTGCAGTTATTGTGCTTTTTCTGTTTTGTTATTGGACCGGGAAATTGAAATAGGTTGAGGGGTAGGGCTCATCTGAAA
This sequence comes from Atribacterota bacterium, assembly GCA_040774925.1. Classification (GTDB taxonomy): domain Bacteria; phylum Atribacterota; class Phoenicimicrobiia; order Phoenicimicrobiales; family Stramentimicrobiaceae; genus Stramentimicrobium. The sequence goes on from JAXGTM010000042.1 coordinate 2,007, forward strand.
GGGTGTAGTGCCACCATTCTTTGGAATACAATTCAAACCCGTGTTTTAACATAGCATTTTTTAAAATCTCTCTATTCTGAAACTGTTCTTCACTGATTTTATCGGTACCGTGGTGGGAGATTTCTCCAAAAAAGTCAAAGCCGCTGCCCATATCCAGCTCCTCACCGGTAATAATATCGACAAGAGTGAGGTCTATCGTGCTTCCTCTTGAATGGCCTGACCTTTTTGCTATATAGCCAAGCTTGAAGACATCTATTTTATCTACCTGTGGATAATATTTTTCTTTCATCTTCTGATCTTCGACATCTTCTGCCCAGCGGATAAAGTGATTGACTGCCTCCTGAGGGCGATAGCCGTCAAATAATTTTAAAACCAGACCTAGTTCCCTGAGTTCATCGGCAACTTCAGCCAGAGCTTCGGCCGCCTCAACAGTCAAGATGACCCTGGGAGACAGATATCCGTCCACTCTGCTACCTACAAAATTGTCCTCTGAAAAGTACCTTACCTCCAGAATTGCATCAGGAATGAGTTCATCGACATAGACAAATCCCTCGGGAAGGCTATTTCCCTGCTCCAATGCCAGACTTAATAAACCTGTTGTCCCTGAAATGAGAAATAATGTTATAAAGACAATATTGAGAATCTTTTTAATCTGTCTGTTCATCTAATTTATCCTTTCGGTTTAATTTACGAAACATCTGTATTGTATCAAGCTATGTGTTATGCGTTTTAAGTGTATATCTTTTCTGCAACTATAATAGAAGATTCAGCAAAATGCAATAAATGTAAAGTTCTCCAAAATGGCGAGTTCAATGGTACACTTGTCCAGAATGCTACTCTCAACATTTCCTTAATATATTACAATATAATAAAAAAGAAATCAGGTTTTGGAGTATCATTTTTCATTATATCTCAAAACCTGAACCAAATATCAGTGTATTTTAGTTTTTAAAAGATGTCAAAGGACCGTTGTTCATGCTCATTAATTAAGTAACTTTTCTGGTGTAATTTTCATCTACCATGAGGAGGTACTTAAATATGAATACAACCAGATAATAATCATCAAACAGTGTTTTTATTAGATTGTCTTTGCATGCTGGACTTCATATCGCTGTGCTATGTGAGTTATAGATAATCAGGAAGGTGTTTGCCCGTTAATAGCTCACCGAACTGAAAAACTCTTCTCTGTGGTTTCAAAACATAAAAAAGGCCGAGGGATTCTCAATAGAATTCTCCCGACCTTTACCATTTATTCTGTATCACTCATAATAAAAGATTCTTCCAATGGGCATAGAGGGTATGGTCATGGTCAATGGTTAATGTTGTTGAACTGGTCACTTCGGTACCGCCAACTGGTGCAGTGAACCATCCGATAAATTTCATAAACAGTAACGGATGTTCTGGTGTGGGCAGTGATCCATAGGCTGAACCAACAGTCACCTCCTTGCTGGCAGGGTCGACTGTTCCATATTGGGGGTCAAAGGTGACGGTGACTGTTTTCTGTGGCCCTACAAATTCCTCCCATCGGGCATAGAGGGTGTGACTTTTGGTTTTGGTTACTGTTGTTGTGCTGGTCACTTCGGTACCACCTACCTTTTCAGTAAACCAGCCTAAGAAGATATACTCGATTTTGATTGGCACAGGTAGCTCTCCATAGGCAGAACCAACAGTCACCTCCTTGCTTTTAGGGCTGACTTCCCCACCCTGAGGATTAAAGGTGACAATGATGGGTAGAACACCATTGTTGCCTCCACCTGGAGCAGGACTACATCCTGTCATTAGAAATGCCGGTAGTAAAAGTAAAACTATAATTAGTGCGATATACTTTTTGTTCATTTTTCTATACTCCTTTCTTTTATTTTTTTGGAGATATCAAAATGTAGGTTTTTACTTATAGATATATATTTTTCCCATATTATGATACCTATAAATCCCTAAGTCAACAATTTTCAAAGAGTACAGTTTTATGAGTATGAGTAAATGTTATCTGGCAGGTTTTTTCTTTGATTTTATAATCTACGGTATTTTTATTAGATTGCCTTTACATAGAATATCTTACCCCCTAAGAGAAGCTGGGAAAAATTACCGAGTTATTGAGCCAGTGAAACCGTCCCCTAACATGATTAGGTTTTTTGTTTATTTTATAATAGAATATATAGATGAGTTTATAGATATTATTTTCAATTTTTATTAAAAGAAATGATGTCAAAGGACCTTCCCCTAACATGAAAAGATTAATGTTAATTCTTATCTTGTTCTATGTCGGTTTCGGTGCTGGCGCTATGCCGGCTGTTGGGGAAAGTATGGGAGGACTTCCTGTTACGGGAGGTGTAGTGCCCCATCACCTGCTGGCAAAAGAAATTATTGAAGATTTTTTTGAATTTATCACAGGACAGGAAGAGCACCCTGAAACCATTATTCTTTTAAGCCCGGACCATTTCAATTGCTCGGCTACTAAAGAAGAGAATTCCTTTATCAGTGTTGGCTGGGATAAAAGCATCACTGAACTGGAAGGTTTGTCTACAGATATTGATTTATTAAAGAGACTGACCATTGATAATAATATAATATCAGACAGAAGCGCTGTGTTTGCAGAATTTGGCATTACCAATCTATTGCCTTTTATTAAAAAATACCTTCCCGAAACGAAGATTGTTCCTATCCTTATTCCGAAAAGTATTACTCAGGAAGAAGTAATAAAGTTAGTCCAAACAATCGATCAGGTCTCCGATGAACAGACTATTATAATTGCAAGTGTTGATTTTTCCCATTATCTCCCAGCTGGTGCTGCTGTTTTTCATGATACAAGAAGTATAAGAGTATTATTGAATTTTGAAGAAAGTGAATTTGAAAATATTGAGGTGGATAGCTGGCAATCTTTGTATGCGATGCGTTTGTTTGCAAAAATACGTGGAGGTGAAAACCCCGCAATTATCGCCCACAAAAATTCTGTTGATTTTTTACCATGTGATGTTAATTCTACAACCTCTTATTTCAGTGTTGTTTTTCAGAAAGGAATTGCTGAAGATAATTTACAGGTTGAGACAATTCTACTGGCAGGAGATATGATGCTTGGGCGTGGTATAGATAAATTAATGAAGGAAAATAGTATTTATTATCCTTTTCTGAAAATTGTTCAACTCTTAAGGGGTGTAGATGTGGTTTTTGCCAATTTAGAGGGACCCATTGTAGAAAATATAGAGGGTACAGAGGAAACTGCAATGGATGAGTCTAAATTTAACTTTCGTCCAGAAGTACTAGAAGCAGTGAAATGGAGCCGGATTAACTTACTTTCCTTAGCCAATAACCATATCATGGATGGAGGCAAAGAAGGCCTGGAAGAAACATTAGATTGGCTGCAAAGATACCATATACGTTCTATCGGAGCTCCTCTTCCTGCCCCTTCCTTTGCTAATTCCATAAATATAAAAGACTATTACTTTGCCAGCGAACAATCAGTTTTTCTGGCCTTTAATCGGGTATTGCCTTTTATTGATTATCAGGAAGAGATCATCAAGGGGATTGAAAAGGCAAGACAATCTAATCCGGGGAAAATTATCATTGTAAGCATGCATTGGGGTAATGAATATCAGGCAAACAGCGGAATTGATGAAAGAGAATTGGCCGGGAAAATTGTAGATGCAGGAGCGGATATTACCATAGGGCATCACCCCCATGTAGTCTGGGAAATTGAAATGGTTAAGGGTAAGCCGGTATTCTATTCGTTAGGAAATTTTATCTTCGACCGGCAGTTTTTGCCGCAAACCAGAGAAGGATTGGTAATAGGTTTGACTATTTCAACCGATAAACTCACCTTCCACCTCTTTCCAATAAAGAATCAGTCCGGCTAACCAATATTGATGGAGCAGAATGAAAGAGAATTATTTCTTAAAAGCCTGGCAGAGAAATCTGATAAGAGTTTAAGAGAGTATATTAAAAAAGGTATAATAGAATTAGAACTGGTAAATTAAAGAATAATCAAGAGGTTTAAAAATGAAAAAATCAAAAGAAAACAAATTTAATTGCAAAAGAATATATGTATTATTAATTTTCATAGGAATTATAATAATATTATCTTTTACAGTTGGTCAGTCACTGGCAAATACAAACCCGTCTAATAAACAGCTAATCAATCCCAAAGATTTTATTATAGGACCGGTTGAAGTCGATGCTGATATACCGGGATTTTCTCTACCCTTAAACATTGCAGATATTGAAAATTACCATGATTTTTTTGAAAAGATGCCTTTAACACCGAAAGTATTAGAGTTATTAGAAAAAAATGCCTTTGTAGTTGTTCCTACCCCTCTGGACATTGCCGAGCAGGAAGTTTTTCTGGATTCTACCCGTGAATTAGCCAACCCTAAAGATGATTTTGTTGCTTATTACCAGGTGTTGAAAGATATAGATGTGCCTGTTTTTATTACTTCAGATTCCCTGCTCCATTATTATCATATCTTTTTTGATACGACTTTAATGCGCCTGGAACGGGACCTCTTCTATCAGGATATCTGGGAAATCAGTAAAGAATTGTTTGATGCTTCTCTGTATCAATATAATTATACTGAGGGAGATTTAAAAGAAGCTGCCAGAAGAAATGTGACCTATCTTTCTGTTGCTTTAGAACTTTTAAAACCCGACAAAAACCAGGTTATCAACAACGAAAAACTTAAAGAGGAATACTGTTTCCCGGATATGGACCCGGAGTTTTGTGAGATGATGATAGCCGGGGTAAAGGATGTTTATGGAGAGCAGGCCAGTTACCAATACTTCAGCGAGGAAGAATTTGGATACTATAATTTCAATGTCCCGCAATTTGTACAGGATTTAGTTCAGACTGAAATAAAACTTATCAAAGAGCACCAGGGCTGGGAATATTCTCCTGTCTTTATTTATCAGGAAGATTATTCTCAATATGTTCCCCGGGGACATTACACCAGATCTGAGAAGCTGAAAAATTATTTTAAAGCTTTGATGTGGTTTGGGAGAATGACTGCTTTAATTGAAGGCTCTCCCTCCTTATCTGCAGGAGAATCTATGTGTAGTGGAGATATAGGAGGAATCATCTCCGAATATGATGCCCGAATACAGACCCTCCAGGCCTTTTTACTGGCAAAAGAATATATCAGCAGCCGGAATATCCAGGAAAGATGGAAACGTATCTATAATATTACCTCCTTTATAGTAGGGTTTTCTGATGACTTAGGGCCATATGAATATGGTGAAGTGCTGCAAAAAGTACTCTCTGAAGAAAATGGCAAAATAGATTCAGATAGATTGGTTGAAAAATTTGACCGACTAAAGGAAATGATTGGAAATTATCCTTTTAACCCCAAAATTTACAGCGGATTAGGCGCCTGTGAATTGCTGATGCCCTGCCCTCCACTTACTGAACAGGGAATTCAAGACTTAAAAATAGAAGCCAGGAGACTTCTTAAACAGACAAAAGGTTTTAGAATGATGGGGCAGCGCTTTACCTTAGATTCCTGGTTATTCTCTGAAATTGTCTCACCTTATAGCGGTGAGTATAATGGGCCAAATTTTATATTGCCTACTGCGGAAAAACCCTTTACTTTCAGCTGGAATGATGATTATGAGGAATTCAGAAACAATCGGCCATTTACCTGGGTTAAAACAGATGTTGCGGCCTGCCCTCCTCCGGCTAACAGGGAAGTCCGGGGATTTCCCCGGGGATTGGACTTAATGGCTCTGCTGGGTTCACAGAGAGCCCGGGATATCCTGGAATCTTCCGGAGATACCCGGTATAGTGATTATGAAAAAAAATTCTTTGAATTAAAAGATAATATTGATACTTTTAGAGAGGAAGACTGGTTAAAAAACCTTTACATGAATTGGCTTTATGTTTTGAAGTCTTTACATAATGAGGTCAGTGAAGGTTATCCTACCTTTATGCAGACCACTGCCTGGCAGGATAAGCAATTAAATACTACTCTGGCTTCCTGGGCTCAATTACGGCATGATACTATTTTATATGTAAAACAGAGTTATACCATGGCTGAGAGGGGCGGCATGTTCCGACCTCCGGTGGTAGGATATGTAGAGCCGGTTCCTGAATTTTACAGCAGATTATTAAACTTAACCAATATTACTCTGGCAGGGTTTGAAAAATTGGTTCCTACCCGGATACTGGAAGATTTAAGAATAGAGTCAGGATTGAAACGATTTGCCGAAGTGCTGGAGAGGTTGCTGGATATTACCAAAAAAGAATTGGCTAATAAGTTATTAGAGGATAAAGATTATGATTTTATTGAAAATTTTGGTGCTATCTCCGCCAGTTTAATTGGTACAATTGCCGGAGGAGATATTAACCCGGATTCACTAAAATCAGTGATGATTGCCGATGTTCATACTGAAGGAAATACTGAAAAAGTACTGGAAGAGGGCACTGGTTTTGTTAAGACTGCCATTATTGCCTATAGGCTTCCCCAGGGACATATTGTGTTGGGAGTGGGACCGGTTTTTAGCTATTATGAATTCAAACAGTCAATGAGTGAACGGTTAACAGATGAAGCCTGGAGAGAAATATTAGAAAGCGGCGAAGCACCAGAAGAGCCGGAATGGATTGGGAATTTCTCAATACTGAAATAATGAGTAATTCAAAAATTTGATAGATTTACAAGTTTACTCTGTAGTTAAATTAATCTTTCCCTTTCGGGTGAGTGTACCTGTTGTACCTGTTGGGGTCAGGCCTCAATGACCTGACCCCAATTTTTTTGACCGTCAATTATTCAACAGTCTTTATCAATACCGAATGAGCAATAGTAAGTACTTCTTCTAAGTATTTTTCAAATTCTTCGGCAGGAGCCTGGAAGCTAAAGGTATAATACATATCATCTACAACAGTGCTATATCGAAGATACCGGTGAATATTATTGCCTATCTTAATGGTATGAAGGGCTTTAATTGCCGGGTATCCTGAAAAGGTATCCGGAACAGATTCCTGAAAAATTGCCCCGGCCAATTCTAAACTTTCCTTATTTTCTGCCCACAGCTTTTCTAAGGTGTTATCCTCTCTAAATGTCGGATGGCCTGAAATCATAATTGAACCTTGAGAATCAGGAGTATCAATCAAAATTCCTCGCTCCTGGGAAGAATAATTGAGCCATTTTTCCGGATAAATCAAAGAGATGTCCAGATAGAAATATTGGTACCTGTAGAAAACGTATCCTTCCGGCACCTCCTCTATTAGAACATCTTCAGCTTGTTGAGCCGCAGCTGATAAAAGAATACAGAAGAACAGGAAAGCCAGATAAAAAAGGAAAATATTTTTTTTCATCTCTTCTCTGCTCCTACTTTTAGTATTTAGTATTGGGAATGCTTATGGGGTTGAACTTAAATTAAAAGTTTTGTTAGTATTATCCTGCCATGGAAATTTATCCAGCCAGGTATTCGGTCGAGCATGCCAGGTAGCATGGGTCACTAAATCTTCTACTAAAATTTCACTGATAAGCCAACCCGGACCCGGACCGGTATTGTCATGTTTAATTTGAATTTTATTAATCTCGCCCAAATCAGATGAATTCACATAAATATTATCTGTATCTCCTTTCTCGAAGGTACCTAAATGCCTAATTGTAATATCAAGAGGAGGGCTTGGTTTAGAATAAACATCATACCAGGAAGACGTTCCTTCGCTTCCAAAAAGTTTAATACTTATCTTGGCATCAGTTCCTGACAAATCTTCATTGCCCGTCTTTATTTGTATTCTATAACGACTTGAGAGTTTATCAGCAAATCCTTTAAAATCAATTTCCGGCAATTCTTTTTCTAATTTTCCTCTATCCAGGCTTAAATCATAGATAGCGGGATCAATAAATTCAGGAGGTTCTCCAACATTATAGCAATCAAACCTGAAAGTTCCTCCACCACCGCAATCTTCACCAGCTACACCTATAAATAAATTGACATTTTCACACAAATCACAAGATGGATAGATGGCATGTTTACCTTCCGATGCATATACCAGTAGCCTGTTATTATAAAATTCCAAGTTACTGCACATAACTTCAGAATACATTTTTTGTGTGAAGTTTAAGGCAACATCGCCTTTATTACATACCCTGTGCCAGGCATTCCAAACCCCATGATGAGCACTAGGATCCTCATGTGAAGATGTAAATACCCATTCTAATCTCAAATTTTTATTATCTATTACCTTCCAGGCCAGAAAAATACGTTCATAGTCTCCCTTATGAGCCGTGACACCAAATCGACCATAATCTTGACTCCAGGTAACCACATAGCGAAAAATAATATAGTGTGGAAGATTTTCTGAATGATAGCTAATGGTTGACCTTCCAATAGAATTAGATGGATGTATTCTTACATAATTTGCCACATGGTCTGTATCTCTTTTTGTTAACCAATCCTCTTCTTCATCAAGTTCAATATAAGGATTGATATACTCCATTGCTTCATCTTCCCATTCTTGTAATATTCCATCACCATCTGAATCAATGTCAGAACCTTTTTCCGTTTCACTCACAAAAATGGGAATGTTACTACTAAGTACCCTGCCTCCATTAGATAAGCTTAATATTATTTTGGGTTGTTGGTTCACAACATGAATTCTGTTTTCAACTGAAATATGTCCGGTACGCTCTGTAGTGCCGCTATTTTCTTGAACAGAAAAACTTAAAGTCTGACTTCCTGTGCCACTGCTGCCTGAGTGAATCTGTATCCAGGAAACATCTGATACGGCAGCCCACTGGCAATGGGAATATGAGGGAGTTATGGTAAATTCTCCAGTACCCCCCGCAGACCTGAAAGTTGAATTATAACTGGATAGAGTGAAGGTACAGGATGTCTCTGTATCTTCCTCTTCATTATCATCGTGATAAGCCTCGTGAGTGTCTATATCAAGCTGATACTTTCCTTCACCGGAAGAACGGGATACCCTGATGTACCAAATTCCGGTGGAATCAGCCACATAATCCAGAGTCTTGGTATCCAGCCGGGTAATAGAAGAACCTCGGGAGGTGCGGTTGGGATTAAATAAAGTAAGATGATAACTGGCATTACCGGGAACCCAAAGTTGCAAAGTGATCTGTTGCCCTTCCTGCAGATTAATACTATAGTAATCATCATTGTCTCCTGCTTTCAACAACCCGGTAAAGCTGCTATCAGATATGGGAATGGCCTCCTGATAGGAATCGCCAGCATCCCGTCCGCTATCTGCATCATTCTGGTTTTCTATATCAAGAGAAAGTTGATACCTACCTTCTCCGGAAGAACGGGATACCTTGACGTACCAGGTTCCGGTGGAATTAGCCACATATTCCAGAGTCTTGGTATCTAGCTGGGTAATGGAAGAACCTCGGGAGGTGCGGTTGGGGTCAAATAAAGAAAGATTATAACTGGCATTACCGGGAATAATTAGTTGAAGGGTAATTAATTGTCCTTTTTCTACATAAATTTGATAATTGTCATTATTATGTATTTTTCCATCACCAAATGCATCTCCCAGGAAACCGGTATAATCACCTTCTTGAATTGGAACTATTTCTTCTCCACTATCAATCTTTTCTTCTTTTCCTTCCTCTCTCAATTCCTCTTCTTGTTCTACTTCTCCTAATTCTTCCTGGTCCTCAATCTCTTCTTCTATTGCTTCTTCTTCCTCGTCTACCATTATAACGATACTGTCCTGTTTGAAAGCTATGTGATTATCCTGAGGAGATTCCCTTTCTATCCTGATAAATATTGCGGCAGCACCAGGTATAAAATCCCTGTCAATGTATACCTGTCCTTTACAGGTATAACCCAGGGGATCAGCTGAAGAAGAGACATTGGGAATAGTAACTGTCTTGGTCTTGAATACTCCACCCATGTTACCACTCCCGGGGAAGCCATAGATTAGTTTGAATTTTGCATCAAATCCTCTTCCACCATTTACTTTATCAGTAGCCAGAGCAGTGATATCCAAAACTAGATCTGTTGTGCCAGGAGTTATGTTATGAAAAGTCCACTCAGCATAATCATTTAATGCCAAATCTCTAAGCCAGTTCCAACCATTAATTAAATCTCCATTTGACCTATAAGTACTTGCCTCTTTTATACTGGTTTCAGCTAATAAGAGTGAGCTTGATAAAATTATTAGCAGCAAAAGAATAGTTATTGTTAAAATATTTTTTCTTTTCATATTTATTACCTCCTAACATTTTATTTTTTTATACTCAAATTTATACAATCTACCAACATTATTGTTTATTATTATTCCCTTTTTTCATAAAATAGACAGCCAGATAATTTTTTTGGCTTAATCTCTCAGGCAACAATAATTTAAAAAAATTTATTGACACTTATTAATCATTGTTTAAATCATAACCTGCGGGAACTTTGTAAAGACCTTTTATCATATTGCGCATTATCTCTGAAATTTGATTAAAATTTTGCCAGTCTCGCCGTTCAATGGTTTTTCCCTGCCAGGCATTAAATCCGGCTACTCCGGAAAAGGAATGGAGATAGCCAGCATACAGGTTTCCGGGGAAACCGCATTGCCAGGAATCTGGATTAACCTGAATCTCAGCAGCATACAATTGGTAATTTCTCCAATGGGTGTCAACATGATAACAGAGGTTTTTTCGGCTCAACTCATAGTTGTAACTTATCTTTACCGGACTTTGAGGGTCATTACTTAAATAAAAAAGAACATTATCACCTACCACCTTATTCCACTCATCCAACACTTTCTGCATGCGATGGAAATTTGTGCCATCATAGACTGCTACGGGACCATCCGGCCATCGAATGGTGTGATTGCTGCCCCAGCCAAATTGGTATATCAGTTCTCTTTCCTGATAAGTTAACAAAGGAGGTCTTTTCACAACCTGAATCCGCACTGCCCTATTATCTTTACCTCCCCTGTTGTCACTGACTTCACAACTGATAAAACAATCGCCGGGTTGATAGGGAGCTGTCCAGATTACACTGGCACCGATTCCTCTTATCAAGCCCTTATTGCTATACCAATGGTAGGAAAGGGCATCTCCATCCTCATCAGCAGCATGACAGGTGACCCTGCTCTGCTGTCCTGCTTCTAAGAGGGAGGGTTGAGCAATCAAACCGGAAATGATCGGAGGATGGTTTTCCCGCCAGGGAACCAGGTGAATAATCATCCCATTTTGATAAGAATTATCTCTAATATCTCTAATTATATTGATAATTTGACCTAAAAAATAATCGTCTTTAGTTATCTCATAATCTAAGAATAAAGCATCCCCTATATTTAAATTTAACAGTTGTAAAGTTGCTCTTCTGAAGACCAGAATACTTAAATCAGATGAGATGTAGATAAGTTCATTAAGTGAATCATCACCTAACAATATTGGATTTACCGGCAGAGAGTCCAGAATCTCTGCAGAGATATTTCGAAAGGCTGCTATTTCTAAGGTAAATAAAAAAAGGGCAAGACAAGTGAATATTAATAAAAAGACAATTTTTTGGTGATTTTTAACAGAACCAATGGTAAGCACAGCCAGACCTTCCTATTTTTAAAAAATCTTAACTATGCTATATCATAACCATATAGTACACTAGAAAATAATATTTTTTAATTATTATTTATTCTATGTCTTTTAAATAATAATACTTAGACCCTTGTTTCCTAACTCTCTAAAGGCAGTAAGGCAATGAATGATTAAGGATCATCAGTCAAAATCCAATCATGGTATAACTCACCATTTATTTTTACCGAAAAATCCCTGCTCGCTATTTCATCCGGCAGATTAATTTTCAAATTGATATATTCATAATCTTTCTCTATCAGTTTACGGTCTCTAATATTTACTGTTATATGATAGGAATGTCCATATAACACTTAGGATTCTTCCTCTGGTCCATAGTGAGAACAGTAAAACCAAATTGAATTTTTCGATTGCCTCGGTCTGTACAATACCTCTGCTTCTCCGTTCATACTTAATATAGATGCTTCTCCAGCGGTAACATTGTCCTGTCTAATTCTCAGTCTAGATTTAATATTGTTAATTTTTATGTCAAAGGACCGTTGTACTAGCTCAATAACTCGGTAACTTTTTCCAGCTTCTCATAGGGGGTAAGATACTCTATTCCCCCATGACGTCTTAGGTGATTATACTCGAATAGGAAGTTCCCTAAATTATAGATTAGATCTTTGACAGAATCAAA